>DIZC01000006.1:0-18130 GCA_002429315.1 Alphaproteobacteria bacterium UBA6038 | reverse complement strand
TTGCCGTGCTCGCCACGCTTGCGTCGCGCGGCGTCGACGATCCGGCCGCCGTGCTCTGGATCTGTATGCTGGCCATCCAGACGCTGCCCTATCTGGCGACCGTGGTGACGGCGGCGATGAGCGCGCTGTCCAATGTCAACGAGAGGCCCGCGGCTGTCGTGGTTCCACTTTCCGTGGCGTCGGAACCGGAGCCGGTGCTGCCGAAGGCCGCGTAGAGCTCTTTCGGTTTAGCCTGAATCAGTGCAAATTCCGTCATGGCCGGGCTTGTCCCGGCCACCCAAGAACCTCTCTGCCGCTTGTGTGCATGGGTGGCCGCCACAAGGGCGGCCATGACGACCGAGGTGAACACGTTCATCCCAAAACAACTCTAGATCAGATCTCGACGAGCTTTCCCGGGTTGAGGATGTTGTTGGGATCGAGCGTGCGCTTGAGTGCGCGCATCAATTCGATCTCCGCCGCGCTCTTGTAGCGCACGATCTCCTCACGCTTCATCACGCCGACGCCGTGCTCCGCGCTGATCGAACCGCCTAGGCCGTGCACGAGATCGTGCACGGCGCGGGTCACGTCTTCCCAGCGCGCCAGGAAGGCCGTATCGTCACCGCCCTTGGGAACGCTGAAGTTGAAATGGATGTTGCCATCCCCAAGGTGGCCGAACGGCACCGGACGCGCGCCGGGAACGACTCGCTGAACGGCTTCTATGCCGCGCGCGAGAAATTCGGGAATGGCGGCGACAGGAACGGCAACGTCGTGCTTGATCGAGGCGCCTTCGTGCTTCTGCGCCTCCGAGATGCTTTCGCGCAGCCGCCACAAGGCGGTGCGCTGCGCCTCGCTGTCCGCGACGGCAGCATCGCTCGCGATGCCGTCCGCGATCGCACTGAACAGCGCCTGTTCCACGATTTCGCGGAGCGAAAACCGCGCCCCGCTTTCCGCCTCGACCAGGGCGTACCAGGGCGACGGCGCGGCCAGCGGGTCGCTCGTCTGCGGAATGTGCGCGAGCACCATCTCCAGAGCGATGCGTGGGATGAGTTCGAACGCCGAGAGCAGCCCGCCGGTCGCGCTCTGCAGGCGATTGAGCAATCCGACCGCGGAAGCTACATCCGGAATGGCGGCAAGCGCGGACACCCGTTCCGCGGGTTTCGGAAACAGTTTCAGCGCCGCGGCGGTAATCACACCCAGCGTCCCCTCCGCGCCGATGAACAGCTGCTTCAGGTCGTACCCGGTGTTGTCCTTGCGCAGGATGCGCAGGAGATCGACCACGGTGCCGTCCGCCAGTACCACCTCGATGCCTAGCGCGAGATCGCGCATGTTGCCGTAGCGTAGTACGCTCACCCCCCCGGCATTGGTCGACAGATTGCCGCCGCTGGTGCAGCTCCCGTCCGATGCGAGGCTGAGCGGGAAATAACGATCCGCAGCGTCGGCTGCGTTCTGCAACTGGGCAAGAATCACGCCGGCTTCGGCAATGGCGGACAGACCTTCGGGATCGATCCGGCGAATGCGATTCATGCGCGAGAGGCTAAGCAGGACCTCCCCCCCGAGCGGAATTTGCCCACCGACAAGCCCCGTGTTGCCACCCTGCGGCACGATCGGCGTGGAGGTTTCGTTGCAGATGACGAGAACGCGGCTGACCTCCGGCGTCGTCTTCGGCCGCAGCATCAGTGGAGAATGGCCCTGATATCTGCTGCGCCACTCGACAAGATGGGGCGCGATCTCGTGCGGATCTTCAGTGAAGCCTTGTGGTCCCACGGCCTCTTTCAATCGTGCGAGAACGGCGGGATGGATGCTCATCGATCCTCGCGCGGGGCCGCGGCGCGCCGTAGCCGGTCATTGATGGCCTCGCCGAGCCCGTGCTCGGGAATCGGCATCACGGCGATGCGCCGGGCGCCACTGGCATCCAATTCCCGCAGCATCGCGAACAGATTGGCCGCCGCTTCGGTCAAGTTGCCCGATGAACTGAGGTTTCTCGTGACCCGCGCGCCTGGCGGCGGCTCCGGACCAAACGCAAGCAGTGCTTCCTCCGCTTCGCTCGCGTGCGCGTTCATCCGAAGCGGCATGCGGGGAGCGTAATGACTCACGAGCTGCCCCGGCGATGCAATGCGGCCGGTTCGCGGCGCGGCGAGCGGCCCTGCCACGCGTTCGATCTCGGCCCGCGCGATGGCACCGGGCCGGAGCAGCACCGGGCGCTCGCTCTCAAAGCCAATGACCGTTGATTCAACGCCGTGCAGCGTCGGTCCACCGTCCAGCACGAGTTCCACTTTGCCTGCCAGATCTTTCGCGACATGGGCGCTGGTCGTCGAGCTGATGTGTCCGGACCGATTTGCACTGGGGGCCGCGACGGGGATGTCACTCGCGGCCAGAAGGGCTTGGGCGATGGCATGTGCCGGCACGCGTATCGCCACTGTATCCAGCCCGGCGCTGACCAGCAGCGACAGCGGGGAGTCCGGTTGGCGCGGCAGCACCAGCGTCAGCGCACCCGGCCAGAACGCGGCCGCAAGCCGCGCGGCGACCGGCGTGAACGCGACGAGGGCTTCCGCATCCCGCCAATCCTTCACATGCACGATCAGCGGATTGAAGCGGGGCCGCCCTTTGGCTTCGAAAATACGCGCGACGGCCCGATCGTCAGTGGCATCGGCGCCCAGGCCGTAAACAGTTTCGGTCGGGAAGGCGACCAGCCCACCTGAACGCAGAATGTCCGCGGCGCGCGCGATGTGCGCCGCGTCGGCGGGAACCACTCCGGACAGCTCGGCAGCCATGCGCGAAATTCTAGCGCAGGCTTGGCGAAACGTCAGGTGCCGCTTTTGCTCGCCACCAGATCGACGTTTACCGTCACTTCGTACGCCACCGGGTCGGCTTTCGCCCATTCGCCGGTGCCGACGTGGAAGTCCGTCCGCAATACCACCGCCTTCCCCACGACGTGGGCCGTCGCGCCGGACATCGTCAACGTGAAGGGCAGGGTAATCGGACGCGAGAGACCCTTGATGGAAAGTGTTCCGGTCGCGACATATCGGTCTCCGAAAGCGTGGGTGAAACTCGCAACCCGGAACAGCGCCGTCGGGAACTGCGACACCTGGAATCCATCCGCGCCCTTTATACCATCGTCGGTCTCTGAGTCGTCGGAGGTCTCGCTTGCCAGATTGACGGTGACGCTGGCCCGCGAGTGCGCCAGGTCGGCCGGATCGAAATCGATGTCCGCTTTCCACGAGCGGAATACCGCGGTGAACGGCTGATTGCTCCAGCTGACGGTAAATCCGAGTTTGCTGCGAGCGTAATCCACCTTCCAGTGCTGCGCGGCGGATGCGGGCATCGTCGACAGCAGCGCCAGCACGACGGCGCACAGGACGGTCGGTTTCATTGCGCGGACTCCAATCTTGCGCGCCGGCGCGGCAACATGCGCCACAACAGGTCGTCGCGCCGGATGAACTGGTGATAGAGCGCCGCGGCGACGTGAATCGGGATCAGCACGATGGCGCTCCAGGCGAGCGTGTTGTGTACGGATTCCAGAGTGTCGTGCCATGCAAGCTTCTGGTCGCGATGCAGATCGGCCATGAACCAGAGGTTTGGCCAGTCGAACAGATGAAAGTACCGGGTCGGCAGGCCGAGCGGCGAGGCCGACACCATGATCCAGCCGGTGAGCGGAATGGCGACAATGAGGAAATAGAACAGATAATGCGAGGCGCGCGCCGCCACGCGCAGTCCCCAATACATGCCGGTGGGGAGCGGCGGTGCCGGATGCGCCAGCCGCCACGCCAGCCGCAGAATGCTGAGCGTCAGCACGGTCAGTCCGATCGATTTGTGCCACTGCGTCAGCTCGAATTTCCACGGATCGCTGTGCGGCAGATCGGCGAAATAGAGCCCTAGGGCGATGTTGGCGATCAGCAGCGCCGCTATGACCCAATGGAATATCATCGCCACGGTGCCATAGCGCAGCTGCACGTCGTCTCTGATCATTGATCTTGCTTTCCTGACAGAAGGCGCTCGCGCGGCTTATAGCCCAGCGCTTGCCGGCGCGCACGGGTTCCCGCGCTTGACGCCGTTCGCTCAAGCTACCCATAGTCGGCGCGAGCGGCACAAGGAACAAACATCAAGTGAGCGTCAGCGAAGCGCGGCCGGCCAGCAATCTCGAGTACCCATTCGAAAGCCGCCCGGAACTGGGCGAAACGATCGCGATCGCCCCCGGCGTCTACTGGGTGCGCATGCGCCTGCCGATGCAGCTGAACCACATCAATCTGTGGCTGCTCGAAGACGGCGACGGCTGGACAGTCATCGACACCGGGATCAACGACCAGGTCACTGCCGACGCCTGGAAGGCGCTCTTTGCCGGGCCGATGGGGGGGCGCCCGATCAAGCGGGTCATCGTCACGCATCTGCATCCCGACCATGTCGGTCTCGCGGGCTGGCTCGTGCGCCGGTTCGACGTTCAGCTATGGATGACGCGGACGGATTATCTCATGTGCCGCAATCTGGTCGCCGACACCGGCCAGGAGGCGCCGGCCGAAGGCGTCCGGTTCTACCGCGCTGCTGGCTTTCCCGAATCCGCCATCGAAGACTACAAGACCAGCTTCGGCCGCTTCGGAAAAGGCGTCTACAAGCTGCCCAATTCCTATCGCCGAATTGCGGAAGGCGATCGCATCGAAATTGGAGAACGCGTCTGGGAGGTTGTCGTCGGGCGGGGCCATGCGCCGGAGCACGCCTGCCTGTGGTGCCGTGACGAGAATCTTTTCATTTCCGGCGACCAGCTGCTGCCGCGCATCTCGTCCAACGTGAGCGTGTTCCCGACGGAACCGGACGCCAACCCGCTGCAGGACTGGCTCGATTCCTGCGCCAAGCTCGAATCGCTCCTGCCGGAAGATGCGCTGATTCTACCGTCCCACAACGAGCCGTTCCGGGGCGCGCCGCTGCGCCTCAACGCGCTGATCGACATGCACGAAGTCAATATGGACAAGTTGCTCGCGCTCTGCGCCGAGCCCAGGCGGGCGGTCGATGTATTTCCGGCGCTGTTCCGCAGCCGCATCACCAGCGGCAATTACGGCATGGCGACCGGCGAGAGCATCGCGCACCTGAACTGTCTGATCGCCCGCGGCACGATCGAGCGGACCCGGGATGCGGGCATCGACTGGTATCGGAGCGTCTAGCTTTCGGCTCAAGTGAGCGCGTGGAGCGCACTGGAAAAGAGGTGGGCGAGCAGATGTCCCACCGCCGCGGTGACGTGCCAGGCCGCAGCTTCCACTTGCGCCGGAGCGCTGTAGCGGGCATGCGCGCCGAGCGAATGGGCCACACGAGTGGTGCCGATGCCGCTGCCCGCGACGGCGAGCGCGACGGCGGCAACCACAATGCCAAGCTTTGCGAGATAATAGCGACGATCCATGCCGCGGCCTCCACGCGTGAATCGACGTTCTGATGTTAGTCTTTGTTTCGAAACTCGCCAATCATGATCGCCATGAATTACCTGCAATGTCGCAGTTTGACGGTAACAGTATTGCGAGGAGGGGCAGGCAGGGGCGGCGCGCGGCTGCTCCTCTGTGGCGGTTTTCTGTTGATGGTGTTCGGGCAGGAGGTGACGACGGCGGGGAACCTGCCGTCCTGCCTGCCGCCGGTCGAGATTGCCAGTGCACAGGCCGCGCGGGTCCAAGACCCTGGCGTCCTGGTGCTGCGGGACGGCCGTTCCATCAAGCTGGAGGGGCTGCTTTGGCCAGCGGGCGAACGGGACGGCGCGTCCGCCGCAATCCGGCGGCAGGCCACCGCCGGCCTCAAGCAGCTTGTCGTCGGCCGCGATCAGGCGGTGAGGACGCGGGCGCCGAAACTGGACCGCTATGATCGCCTGCGTGCGCAGGTCGTCCTTGCCGACGGCACATGGGTTCAACGCGCGATTCTGCTGCAGGGTCTGGCGCGCGTTTCGCTGGCGCCGGACCGTTCCGAATGTGCCCGCGAGCTGTACGCGGCCGAGGCCCAGGCGCGTGCGGTCCGTCGTGGCCTCTGGGCATCTCCCGCCTACGCCGTCCACTCGCCCGAGTCGCTGCGCTGGCGCGACCTAGGGACGTTCCAGATCGTCGAAGGCGCGGTGCAGAACGTGGCGGTGCGCGGCAGCCGCGCCTATCTGAACTTTGGCCGCAACTGGCGCACCGATTTCACCGTCACCATTTCACCGGACGACATGAAGGCATTCCGCGCTCGCGGCATCGATCCGTACAGCTACGCGAACAAGACCATCCGTGTGCGTGGCTGGATCGACCGCCTCAACGGCTATGAAATCGAAGCCGCCGGTCCCGCTCAGATCGAGGTTCTCGAGTAAAATCGAACCTGCTGAAAGCGCGAGAAGAGCCGCCGCGACGCCCGCCGCGGCTCTTCCACAACCTTACGTTGACATGTAGGGTAAACGCCGGGCGGTCGACACGACCGGAGGGGCCTATGAGCGCGATCGGGAACTTTTTTCGCCGCTGCTGGCGCAGGCTGCGCGGCTGGCACTGGCTGATTCAACTCGCCGTCGTGGTGGGCTTTCTCGTCGGCATCACGGCGCTGAGTTTCTGGATTTCCAACATCTACGCCTTCTGGGACGACGCCCATGACCGGGGCGCGCCGAGCGCGATCGCTGGCAACGATCCGTTCGGCGATACGGTGAAGAGAATCGTCTACCTCGGCCAAGGCGACGGCAACACGCCCGACGACCAGAACTGGACGCCCTCGGATTCGCTCTGGTTCGACAACGTCACCCAAGGCTCGGACGTCATCCCTTACGATTTCTTTCTCGTGCTCGAGCAGCCGGACGGATCACTCCTCCGTTCGGACGCGAACATGAACGGCGGCTATCGCTATCTGCCGCGCCACGCGACCACCAACAATCCGGACGCGCTTCCGGTGGGCATGGTGAAGGACAGCTATCGCGGCCGAGACTTCATGGGCCTCACCTGCGCCGCCTGCCATACCGGCCAGATCGACTACAAAGGCGTGGGCATTCGCATCGACGGCGCGCCGGCAATGTCCGACATGGACGGTTTCCTCGACGATGTGAGCCATGACCTCGTGCTCGCCGGCAAGCCCGGCAAGGTACATGACCGCTTCGTCAAGAACGTGCTGGCGCTCGGCCGCTACAAGAGCCAGAAGGACGTCGAAGACGATTTGAAGATCTACACGCTCAGGCTCATCACTTATCGAATCGTCAACCACAGCCAAACCGATTACGGCTATGCGCGGCTGGATGCCTTCGGGCGCATCTATAACCAGGTGCTGCAGTACGTCCTCAATGTTCCCGACCTGCGCGCGGCACTCGATGAAACCATCGCCGACGGCAAGATCACGCAGGCCGAGCTCGACCATGCCGGCATCACCAAACTGCTGAACAAGTTCGAGTCAGACGGCCATGGCGGCAAGAAAATCCTCAATGGCCACGACCGCGACCAGCTGTTCGAAGGACTGGCGATACTGCATCCCAAGCAGTTCTTCTATCTGCGAAACCGCATTTTCATCCAGCCCAACGCGCCGGTCTCCTATCCCTTCCTGTGGGACATCTCACAGCACGACTACGTGCAATGGAACGGCATCGCGGTGAATTCGGGCCTGGGCCCCATCGGGAGAAACACCGGCGAGGTGATTGGCGTCTTCGGCACCATGGACTGGTCGCGCGGCGGGTGGTCGATTACCGGCTTTTTCAGCGGTCAGGGTTTGTTCAATCCGCATCCCATCGATTTCAGTTCGTCGGTCAACATCCACAATCTCGGCCTCATCGAGGACAAGCTGAAATCGCTGTGGTCGCCGCGCTGGCCTGTGCAGTATTTCGGCGCGCTCGACCGGAGGAAGGTCGAGGCGGGCAAGGCCATCTTCGACAAGACCTGCGCTATCTGCCACGCCAATATCGACCGCAGCGACCCAAACCGCCGCGTGGTGGCGTTCCTTTCGGCGCAGTCCAAGATCGGCACCGATCCGCAGATGGTGAACAACGCCGTCAAATATCAGGGCTACAGCGGAATCCTGCGCAATACCTATGTCGATATCGGGCCGGGTTCGTTGCTGCTCGACGAAAAGGCGCCGGCCGCGGCCATTCTGACCAAGGCGACCCGCGGCGTGGTGGCGACGCCCGGCGGCGACAAATCCTTGATCCGCGGCTTTTTCGAGTGGCTCTATGACGTGATCTTCTCGCTGCGCAGCAACGACATCCAGGGCTCGATGAAGACCGGCAATTACGCACCCGATACGACACAGGCGCCGCTCGCCTCTGTGGTGGCCTACAAGGGCCGTTCGCTGAACGGCATCTGGGCGACCGCGCCGTACCTGCACAACGGCTCGGTGCCGACGCTCTACGACCTGCTGTTGCCGGCGTCGCCGAAGCCGGGCGACCCGCCGGACACGAAATACCGTCCGTCGACCTTCACCCTGGGCTCGCGTGAATTCGATCCGGCCAAAGTCGGCTTCATGCCGACGAAAATCAGCGGCGCCAGCGACGCCGATCCCTGTCCGATCGCCAAGCGGCCCGCGGTAACCTGCTTCGTCTTCCGCACCGACAAGATCGGCAATTCGAACGCCGGCCACGAGTACGGGACGCGAGCGCTCACCGACCAACAGCGCTGGGATCTAATCGAATACCTGAAGAGCCTGTGAGATGACGAGCTATCTCGAGCAATACGACGCGGCGCCGGAGGCGGAGAAATGGCCGCTGGCGCGCAGCTGGATCGACAGCCCCAAGGAGGTGCTGCCCTTCTTCGCGGAGCTGCGCGAGAAGCGCCCGGTGATGATCACGCCCCAATGCGCGCTGATCGCGCGCTACGACGACGTGATCGAGGCGCTGAACATGCCGAAGATATTCACCGCCTATCTCTATTGGGCGAAGATGAACGACGGCATCTACCTGATGGCGCATGACGACGACGCGTTGCACTATCGCGAGAAGTCGATCATGCAGGGCTTTCTCAACCGCGACGACATCCCGCGCGTGCGCGCCATGGTGGCGGAGATCGCCAAGGGGCTGCTCGACGCGGCGGGGGGCAGGATCGAGGCGATCGACGGCTATACGCGCATGGTGCCGGCGCGGCTGGTGCAGGATTATTTCGGCCTCTCGGGCGGCAGAGTCGCCGATCTGAAGACCTGGTCGTACTGGAACCAGGTCGACAATTTTTATAACCAGCCCTTCGACCTCCGCAGCGACGCGGAGCGCAAGCAGATCAGCGACAACCACGTGAAGGCGAACGAGGATCTCGCCAGGTTCATCGCCATCCTGGTCGCCAAGCGCCTGCCGTTGGCGAAGGTCGAGGAAGGGGTCGGCTGGCTGTCGGCGCTATGGCGCCTGATCAAGCGCCTGGTCACACACAAGGAAGAAGAGGCCTGCGACGACATCGTCTCGCGCATGCTGCGCAGCAGCTTCGCCCACGAGGTCGAGTTCGACATCGCGCGCGTCGGCATCAACATCAGCGGCCTTCTGATCGGCGCCGTCGAGACGACGTCGCAGGCTGTCGCGCAGACGATCCAGTTCTTCCTCGAGCGCCCCGATCTCCTCGCCAAAGCGAAGGCGGCGGCCGCGGGGTCCGACACTGCTGCCTTCGATGGTCATGTCTGGGAAGCGCTCCGCTTCGTGCCGATCAGCCCCTACATGTTCCGCCAACTGTCCTGCGATTACACGGTTGGCCGGAGCGAAGGCTATGCGACGACGATTCCCAGAGGCACCAATGTGCTGACGCTGACGCAGTCGGCGATGTTCGACGAGCGCGCCTTCGACAACCCCGAGGCCTTCATCCCCGGGCGCAACTGGTACAACACCTTCACCTTCGGCTACGGCAGCCACGAATGCCTGGGCAAATATGTCGGCATGGCGATGATCCCGGAGATGGTGCGCCAGATGCTGCTGCGCCCCGGCCTCGCCCAGGACGCGCCCATCGACTACAAGAACGAGCACCTGCCGCAGGCCTATCACCTGGCGTGGAACGCATAAGCAAAAAGGCCGGAACTTTCGTCCCGGCCCTTGGCTCTTCGTGCGCGGAGGTTACGCCGCCTTCTTCAGCAGCGCGCCTTCGACGCGCTTCACCGCAGCCTGCTCGTCGATTCGCTCGACCGCCGCCAGCTCCCGCGCCATGCGGGCGAGCGCCGCTTCGTAAAGCTGCCGCTCGGAATAGGACTGCTCGGGCTGTCCGCCGGCGCGATGCAGGTCGCGCACCACCTCGGCGATCGAAACCAGATCGCCCGAGTTGATTTTGGCTTCGTATTCCTGCGCCCGGCGCGACCACATGGTGCGCTTGATGCGCGCGCGGCCCTTGAGCGTGTTCAGGGCGTTGCTCACCACATCCGGCGAAGACAATTTGCGCATGCCGACGGCCTTGGCCTTGGCGGTGGGGACGCGCAGCGTCATCTTGTCCTTCTCGAAGGTGATCACGAACACCTCGAGTTTGTAGCCGGCGACTTCCTGCTCCTCCACGCGCGCGATCTTGCCCACGCCATGGGTGGGGTACACCACATGATCGTTCGCCTTGAACTCAAGCTTCCGGTTGGAATTGGCCGGAACCTTCTTCTTTGCAATGGTCGTCATTCCCTTATCCGTTCCTCGGAAGCCGACCGCCTCCGCTTGGCCGCGCGACTGTTTCGCTGCGGCGCAACATCCAACCCCCATTACGACTGACGGCACGTAATCGATCCGTCCCAACTCCACTATCAGAGGTTCGGGGCGCCTCTGACCCTGGCAAACCGGAACTCGCGGTGGCAAAGGACACCCGCGGTAATGCGCGAATCCCTCTGCTGGTGCCGACCCGGAACTATATAGCGCAGTTTTCGGCTCTTGTGAAGTCCTGATTCGCTCAAGCCTTTGAAATCAAAGAGCTTATTTCCTCTTTGCGCGGAGAAATCCCAGCGAAATCAGGCTGTTAGGGAAAACCGCGCCACCGCGACACATCGGGCGCGGTCTCGCCCGGGGAAGGAAATTTCACGAACCCTCACCGGGCTTATCGGAAAAATACAGCTCGAACTTGTTTTGGGCGCCCTCGTATTCCTTCGCATCCGCGGGAGCCTCGCCCTTGCGGGTGATGTTCGGCCATTTCTTGGAATATTCGGTGTTCAGTACCAGCCAGCGCTCCAGCCCCGGTTCGGTGTCCGCCTTGATGGCCTCAGGCGGGCATTCCGGCTCGCACACCCCGCAGTCGATGCAGATGTCCGGGTCGATCACCAGCATGTTCTCGCCTTCGTAGAAGCAGTCCACCGGGCAGACTTCCACGCAGTCCATGTACTTGCACTTGATGCAGGCATCGGTGACGAGGAAGGTCATACTATGCTCCAGGCCGCGGGGAGGGCGCGCGCCCCCGCGCGGACCGTGACTTAGGCGGCGGAGCGGTGCGGATCAAGCGCGGCAGTGTCGCTGAGCACCTCATAGAGGCCCTGCGCTTCCGGCGCCGGTCCGCGGCAGATGCCCAAAGCTTGGACTCGGACGATGGCAATTTCGCGATGGCCACGGGGGACTGTGAGGACGTCTCCTGGCTTCACGGCCACGCTCGCTTTCTCCACCCGCGCATCGTTGAGCCGCAGCACGCCGGAGCAGGCCGCCTGCTGGGCGTGGCTGCGCGTCTTGTAGAATCGCGCGTGCCACAGCCATTTGTCGATCCGCAGGGACTCAGTGGCGGGTGTCACTTGGTTAATTTCGCAAGCTGATGGACGAACGCAACTTCGGAATCTTGCCCTCGCTTCCGGTCAGACAAGTCGACGAGTTTGCTGGTTACCGAGATAGCCACTTTGCCAACCATAATCCCAGCGGAAGCTAATGCCGCCCAGAAAGGATCACCGGCGAGAGTAAGACCGGTCGCTGTCGCAGCCGTCGCGGATAAGAGTTTTGGATCCAGTAGCTCCGAGATTGTTCCTGTTACAGTGTAAATTCCGTGTTTGCGGATCGCCCATTTATAATCCTCCAACCGAATTGCGATGGCGTCGCTGACCTCTGAAATCGTTTTTCCATCATACGCCTGATTAAGCCAGTTCTTTAGCTTCCGTAATTTGAGCTTTGCCTGAGCGTCAGAACGTATTTCCTGCACTTGATCCCACGTGAGGCGCGCTTCATCGATTACGCCTAGGTTTTCGATCGTGGCCAACAATGCAATTTCGTCTCCGGCGCGATACTCGCGGTCCCGTTCTTCATTGGAAGCATACATTGGCGTGGGCTGAAAACCGTAGTTCTTGTGCAACGCGGTTGCAATATATCGAGGAGCCGAACCAGGAGGCATTGGCAACGTCAACTCACGGGCCAGCGTCAGCATCGCTTCTGCGTGCGGGTTTGAAGTACCGAGTACTTGGCGTAGGGCACCCCATGCCTGAGGCCAGACCTCTTCATCCGTTGCGCCAAACATCCGAATGTCATCGGGTGGCCGGTCAATCATTCGACGCGTCGCCCAGACCCGATCAAAAAACAGAGCCGCAGTCTTGTAGTTTTCAAGGGTTACGACGGTTGTCTCATGTGCTTCAGGTATGAGTGCATCACCAACGCTGCTTTCTATTTCGCTCCTGATAAACAGTATGACCTCAGGAAAAAGCTGAGTTTTCGCCCTTTGCAATTCAGCCTTCGAACGTCCATTCCCAACATTCTCCAAGATAGCGTCCGCTACCGTCATGGCAATGCGCTCAAAATTCGCTCTACCCATGGTCCTTCTCAAGCGTAGGTGGTGTGCATTAGCAAGAAACAACGGTTGAGCAAATGAAAATCTGTATTGCCTTTGAGTCGGAGGAACACTTAGGCTCGATGCATCAGAATCTTTAATTGCGCGAACGGCGAGTCGCGATGCTCGCGGCCTTCGCGCGGCTTGCCGCGCTCCGGTTCCTTGCGCACCGCATGCTCGCGCTGCGAGTGCGCTTTTGTGCGCCACACGGTGGCGGGCGGTTCGGCGCCGCTGACCGCAATACGGCTCCAGCCGAGTGTCCTCAGCACATGCTCCAAAGTCTCGCGATCGCACCCCAGTAGTGACACCAGTTTCGGCATCAGCGCATCGGCGGTTCCGCCGCTGCGCGTCGCCTGTTCGAGTTCTTCTTCGAGCCGGTCAAGCATATCGATTCGGACGGCGCGGCCTGCGCTCACGCGAAATCCCGCCGCCTCTACAAAGCCGCGCGGCCGTTCGTCATCGGATTCGAAGGAGGTGAGGCCGGCGGGCGGCGGCGGTGGAATGTGGTCGAGCCTATGCTTCACCGCCCACAGCAGCGCCAGCAGGGCTGCGGCATCGGGGCGGATCAGCTTGGGCAGGTAGATAGAGCGGCGGGCAAAGCGCACGCCAAAGCCGCGCAAGCCGCGCATCGCGGTGCGTGCATCCGGCGGCAAGGTCGCTTCCTTCAGGTCTAGTGAACCGAGCGCTTCACACAGCTGATGCGCGATGCCGCGCGCCTCCGGCTCCAGCGCGACTGGCGAGCCCGCTTTCACGTCCGCCGCCCTGCGCAAGGCCATCAGCGGTTCGAGTCGGAGTGCAATGCGTTTCTCAATCCAGTCATCGAGTCGCGACTGGATGCGGCCACGCAGTTCGGCGGAGAGATGATCGTCCGCCCACACCTGCACCGTGGGGCGCAACGCGCTGACGCCGGCGCGCAACTGCCCGACAATCGCGCCTTCCCACCACAGGCGACCGTGCTCACTAAGTGTGATGTCCGTGTCTGCCGCGTTCGCCAGCCGCTGCACGCGGGCGAAGAACTCGCCTTCCAGTCCCTTGAGCGCGGCGGCGCGCAAAGTGCGGCCATGAATGCCTTCGGCGCGGGGATCGGGCGTGAAGCGGAAGCCTTCCAGCTTGCCGATCGCTTCGCCGCCCAGCTCGACGCCGCCGGATTCGTCGAGCTTCAGGTCGTACAGATCGTCTTCGCGCAGCCGCTTCATCAGCACCGAGGTGCGGCGGTCGATGAAGCGCTGCGTCAGCCGCTCGTGCAGCGCATCGGAGAGGCGGTCCTCGATGGCGCGCGTGGTTTCCTGCCAGTGCGCGGCGTCGCGCACCCAGCCGGGGCGGTGCGTGGCGTACGTCCAGGTGCGGATTTGCGCCAGCCGCCCGGACAGCGTGGCCACGTCGCCTTGGGTTTCGTCCAGCCGCGCGACCTGCCGCGCCAGCCAGTCCTCCGGTAGCGCGCCGTGCTCGCTCATCAGATGGCGATAAATCTGCTCCACCAGCTTCACATGCTCATCCGGCGAGAGCTTGCGGAAGTCCGGCAGCTGGCAGGCGTCCCACAACGTTTTCACTGCGGCGGGCGCTGTGGCCATAGCGCGAATCTCATCATGTGCGGCGAGAATACGCAGTGAAACGAAATCCATCGCAGGGCGGGCTTTCACCAGACCACGCGTCGGCGGCGGTTCATCTAATGCTGCAAGCAGCGCATCGAGCGAACGGAACGACAGCGCCGAGTTGCGGTACTGCAGCACGCGCACCGGTTCGTAGCGGTGACTTTCGACGCGCGCGACGGTTTCTTCGTCCAGCGGCTCCGTTACGGCGGTGACGCCGAAGGTGCCGTCGTTCATGTGACGCCCGGCGCGGCCGGCGATCTGCCCGATCTCTTCCGGCCTCAACGGTCGCACGCCGATGCCGTCGAACTTCTCCAGCGCGGAGAACGCGACGTGATCGACATCCATGTTGATGCCCATGCCGATGGCGTCGGTCGCGACCAGGAAATCGACATCGCCGGATTGATAGAGGGCCACCTGCGCGTTGCGCGTGCGCGGGCTGAGCGCACCCAGTACCACGGCGGCGCCACCGCGCTGCCGCCGCACCATTTCGGCCAGCCCGTACACGTCATCCGCCGAGAACGCCACGATGGCCGAGCGGCGGGGCAGGCGGGTGAGCTTCTTCTCCCCGGTGTAAGCCAGATCGGAAAAGCGCGGCCGGGTGATGAAATGCGCCTCCGGCACGAAGCGCTGGATGGCGCCGCGCATCGTCTCGGCGCCGAGGAACATCGTCTCTTCCTCGCCGCGGGCGTGCAAAAGCCGGTCGGTGAACACGTGCCCGCGCTCGGGATCGGCGCAGAGCTGGATCTCATCCACGGCCACGAAAGCGGCTCGCAAATCGAGCGGCATGGCTTCCACCGTGCAGACGAAATACTTCGCCTCCGCCGGCACGATCTTCTCTTCGCCGGTGACGAGCGCGGCGAGCTTCTCGCCCTTCACCCGCGCGACGCGGTCGTACACCTCGCGGGCGAGCAGCCGCAGCGGCAGTCCGATCATGCCGGAGCGGTGCGCCAGCATCCGTTCGATGGCGAAATGGGTCTTGCCAGTGTTGGTGGGACCAAGGATGGCGGAAATGCGGCTGAAGCTCTCCCGCCTCACCGCCCCGCCGGACGCGCGCACAGCTTTCATGATAGTCCGAATGTGGGGGGTTTGGCCCGGTGGCGCAATAACTTAGGATAGCAGGCGATGTCTGCCGAACATTGCCGTCGGGAATGGCCGTCCGCTAACGTCCTGGCGCGTTTAAGGCCGCTGCAGCGGCGTTCGATGGGCAACGAGGCAAAGGCGCAAAGACTGGGACGGCTGGACTCCTGGAAGGAAATCGCGGCCTATTTCGGCCGTGACGAACGCACGGTGAAGCGTTGGGAGGGGCAGCGGGGCTTGCCCATCTATCGCGCTCCCGGCGGCGGCAAGACTACCGTCTATGCGTTTGTCTCCGAACTGGAGGCGTGGCTCCGGCAGGACAATCAGAGCGCCACGCAGTCTGTCCCCGCGAGCAATCGTTCCATCACTCCTGAACAACCCGCCAGCGCAAACGCGTCATCCATTCTGCGATATGCCGTTCGTTCATGGCTCTGGCTGTCGGCAGGCGTGGTCGTGCTGCTTGCCGGTGTGTTTGTCGCGGTGCAATGGTCGGCTCACGCGCCGATTGTGCAGAGCGCAAATCCCGAGGCGAACCGGCTCTATCGCAGCGGGCTCTACTCGTGGCAAACGCGTACACCCGCCGGTTTGCGTCAGGCGATCATCGACTTTCAGAATGCGATACGCGCCGATCCAAAATTTGCTGCGGCCTACGCCGGAATGGCCGACTGCTACAGTCTTCTGCCGGAATATACCGACACGCGAACCGCCGATGCGTTCCCGAAAGCAAAAGCGGCGGCGGAGCGCGCCGTTGCGCTAAACGATAGGCTGGCCGCGGCGCATCGCTCGCTGGCATATGTAGAGTTTTGGTGGACGCGCGACAATTCCGGCGCCTTGCGCGAATTTCGCAGGGCCATCCAACTCGATTCGAATTCCGCGCAGACGCATCACTGGTACGCCAACGCGCTCAGCGCGATGGGCGATTTTCCCAGAGCTTTGCAGGAAATGGATACGGCCGAAGAACTGGAGCCCGGCTCAACCGCCGTCACCGCCGACAAAGGGCTGTTGCTGGTGGATGCGGGCCGCGTAAGCGCAGGCATCCAGATGCTGCAGCAGGTGGAAACCGCCCAGCCGCAATTCGCTCCGGCGCATGCCTATTTGGCATTCGCCTATCGGCTGCGGCGCAGTGGATCCGCGGCGTTGCGCGAGATGCGCTGGCACGGTGAGTTGACGCGCAACCGGGAGGAACTCGCCATCGCCGCTGCAGGTGGGGCGGGCTATGCCGCCGGGGGTTATGTGGAGATGACCCGCCGGATTGTGGCGAAAGAAGAAGAGTTCGCGCGCAACGGTCGGCATCTTTCATATGCCCTCGCAGTGGAGTATCAGCGCCTCGGAGAAACCGCTCGCGCTTTGGCGCTGTTGACGCAGGCCGTCGCGGATCATGACAGGGCCGCGCTGGCAATCCGCTTAGAGCCGGAATTCCGCGCGCTGTATCGCGATCCTCGCTTCGCTGCTTTGGCCGCGAAAGAAGGGTTCACCTTGCCCAAGAACATGTAGGGCCACGAAAAAGAGATCGCTTCCGGGCTGGAACAACGGCTCTGCCCCATATTGTCCCTCATTGTCGTGACCTACCCTTTGCGACCGCGGAGGCCGACCTCCAATCTGCAGCGCTGCGGCAGAGGACACTGCGCGATGGTGAAGATGTTACCGGCCAGTTCGGCCGCCGGTCTGAGTGTTGCTCTTCGCATACTGTTCCTGACGGGTATCGCGGCCGCATGTAGCGCCGTCCAGGCAAGGAATAAGGAGCACGTCGTCTATAGTTTTACCGGCGGAAACGATGGTGCACAGCCTCTCGTCGGCTTGCTGATGGACGGAAGCGGCAATCTTTATGGGACCGCCAATACCGGCGGGGCCGATAGTGCCGGCGTGGTCTTCAAGGTCAGGCCGGCGGGAAAAGAGACCGTTCTGTTCACCTTCACCGGCGGCAACGATGGAGCCAATCCGCGCGGGCTGGTGCTAGATGCAAATGGGAATCTCATAGGCACCACCATCCACGGGGGTGCAGACAATGCCGGAGTTCTCTTCAAGCTGACGCCGCAGGGCGCCTATACGGTCCTCTATACTTTTACCGGAGGCAACGATGGCGCTCAGCCCAATCCCACGCTGAGCCTCGACGGTGCGGGGAACGTCTATGGTGCCGCTGCGGCGGGCGGGAGCAAGGGCGCGGGCGTGGTATTCGAATATACGACGTCGGGCAGTTATAAAGTTCTCTACACCTTCACCGGCGGGAACGACGGCGCCAACCCACGCGGCATCGCGGTGGATGGAAGCGGCAATATCTATGGCGCGACGTTTTCGGGCGGCGCCAAGGCGGCTGGCGTCATTTTCAAGTTGACGCCAAAGGGCAAGGAAACTGTGTTGCACACCTTCACCGGCGGCAGCGATGGCGGCTCGCCGAGTGCCGGTGTTGCGCTCGACGGAGCCGGAAACCTCTATGATGCAACCGATGTCGGGGGCGCCGACAGTGCCGGTGTGGTCTTCGAAGTCACAAAGAAAGGCATATTCAAGCTTCTCTACACATTCACCGGGGGCAACGACGGCGCGGCGCCGCGCGGCGGAGTTGTTCTCGACACCCTGGGCAATCTCTATGGTCCTACATTTTTCGGCGGTGCCGACAACGCGGGCGTGCTTTTCAAGGTTACGCCGAAGGGCAAGGAGACAGTGCTGTATGCTTTCACCGGCGGGAGCGACGGCGGCCAACCGGTCGGACGTGTGGTGCTTGACTCGGCAGGCGATATCTATGGGACCACGGTAGCTGGCGGCAGCAGCAACGCCGGCACCGTGTATGAAGTGACAAACTAACAGGGCTAACTCGCTTCGGGGCGCGGCCTCTGTCGCTCTAGAGCGTGACTCGGGTTT
>DIZC01000128.1 GCA_002429315.1 Alphaproteobacteria bacterium UBA6038 | reverse complement strand
GGTGGGTTTGGCGGCGGTGGGTTTGGCGGCGGCGGATTTGGCGGCGGTGGATTCTCCGGCGGCGGCGGATCGTTCGGCGGCGGAGGCGCATCGGGGAGCTGGTGATGACGATACTCTCGCACGACGACAGCGCAAGAATTCATGTCGCGCTCCGCGCCGCGCAGGCGCGCACCGACGCGCGCTTCGCCATGATGATCGTGCCGGTCAGCGACCGCTATGCGCTCTATCCGCTCTCCTTTGCCGGTGCCATGGCGCTTGCAGTGGGCGGCGCGCTGGCCTTCTTCTGGCAGAGAATCGGATTGCAGATCGGCTTCCTGATCGAGGCGGCGGCGTTCGGCGTGACCGCCGTGATCTGCGACTGGCGGCCGCTCAAGCTCGCGTTGGTGCCGAGGCCGCTCAAGGAAATGCGCGCGCGCGCCATGGCGCATCGCGAATTTGCGGCCGGCATTCTTGCCGCGCAGGACCACAAGGACGGCCTGCTGTTCTTCGCCTCGCTCGGCGAGCGGTATGTCGAGATCGTCGCCTCGCGCGATCTGCATGCCCGCGTCGGCGAAGAGGCGTGGAACCGGATCGTGGCGGCGTTTTCGGAAAGCGCAAAACAGGGGCGCCTCGTGCAGGGCTTCATCGACGCGATCGAGGCCTGCGCGCGCCATCTCGAAGCGCACTATCCCGCACCCGCTGCGGCATGAAGCGCAGCGCTGGCATTCTGATGTACCGGCGCAAGGGACGGACGTTCGAATTCTTTCTCGTGCATCCGGGCGGCCCGTTCTGGAAGAACCGGGACGCCGGCGCCTGGACCGTGCCGAAAGGCGCCATCGAGCCGGACGAAGATCCGCTCGCCGCCGCCAAGCGCGAATTCGCCGAAGAAACCGGTTTCACGGTGGACGGCGAATTCATCGAGCTCGGCACTTTCAAACAGCCGGGCGGAAAACACGTGCTGGTGTGGGCGGTGGAAGGCGATTGCGAGCCGGCCAAGCTCGCCAGCAACGAATTCGAGATGGAATGGCCGCCGCATTCGGGCAAGCGCCAGTGCTTTCCGGAAGTGGATCGCGGCGAATGGTTCGGCGTTGCCGACGCGCAAGAGAAGATGCTGATCGGGCAGCGGCCGATGCTGGAGCGGTTCTTTGCGTTGAAGGAAGGCGCGCGCAACGCGAGGACGGGATGAGCGCCGGGATCCTTCACACGTTCACCGTTTATCGGGGATGGGCGAAGTATCTCGTCGTCAGCGCGCGGCTGCCGGACGGGCAGGTTGTCCGCCGCGAGGTCGAGGACCATGGCCGCGCGGTGGCGGTGCTGCCGTACGATCCCGAGCGGAAAGTGGCGATGCTGGTCCGCCAATTCCGCGCACCGGTGCTGATGGCCGCCGGTCATCCGGAACTGCTCGAAGCCATCGCCGGCATGCTCGAGCACGGGAGCGCCGAGGCTTGCGCCAGGCGCGAAGCGGAAGAGGAGGCGGGGTTGCGGCTGAGGACGCTCGAGCCGCTCGGTTCCATGTGGACCAGCCCCGGCGGCTCGACCGAAAGGATGGACCTTTATCTTGCCGCTTACAGCGAAGCCGACCGGGTCGGCGACGGGGGCGGAGTGGCGGCCGAACATGAGCAGGTCACCATCGTGGAGATGGCGCTCGGCGAACTGGCCGGCATGGCCGACCGCGGCGAGATCTCCGATATGAAGACCTTTGCGTTGCTTCAAGCGCTGCGGCTTAGGCGACCCGATCTGTTTCAGCCTCCGGCGGCTGAAGCCGGCACTTGAAGCAGGTCTGCCATGCCGCACCGGCGAGCGCGCTTTGCGGCCCGTCCGGCAACGAGGCCCTATCGGCGCAAAGCCCAGGAATCCTGGATTTCCGGTGGGGCAACGACGCTATTACGAAGTTCCCGCTAGTTACTTTGCCACGGGATTTCAAGGTTCAAGACCATGCCGAAAAGGCATGGCTGACAACATTTGTTATACCAAATTCCGGGCATACCTCTCACCCAGGCCGGCGCGAGCCACGGCGTACTTGCGAAGCCCGCCGGCCCCAGATGGAGAGGCAGATGTTTTTGGTTTCAGCAGACGGCGAAGTTTTCGGCAGCGATATCCTGAACCTGGCGGTGGTTGCCGGCGCCCTCGGTCTCCTCCTGGCCACACTGTGGACAGCGGCTTCGCCCGATTTGCCGGTGGCGCAGGGACCGTCCACCCAGCAGGTTGTGGTGGTGGCCCATCCGGGGCACATTTCCTGAAGCTGTGGGCAGCCGGTCGAACGCAGGTTCCATCGAAGATTTGCGTTGGATTGTCACACGGTTCCGGGTATAGTGTTCCTGTAGTGTCCCGGGGACTTTAGCGGTCGCCCAGATGGGCCGCCCGATTCCCGGCTGAGGGTAAGAGCCATGGATCACCCGATTCACGCCGCAGATGTCGTCGACAAGGACGAGACCGTTCCCAAGATCGTTGCCGCGATCGCCGGCCTTGTGCTGTTGGCGGTTGCCGCGGGCGCCATGATCTATTCCGGTCTGTGGTCGCCGCCGGCAACGACGTCGATCACGACGACGACGCACAAGTAGAGCGTCGCGCGCTTTAAGCGTTGGCCTCGATCTCGTCGAGGTCGACTTCATGTCCCCACAGCCGCTCGACATGGGCGAGCACGAGATTTTTCGTTTGCTCATGCAGCGGCACGCCGCGATGCATGCGGTGCTGTAGCACGAGCTTGCGGTCGCCTTTCAGATCCGCTTCGGCGACCTGGATGTTGGCTTCCGCCGAACCGATGTCGTACTGCCGCGCCAGGTTGGAGCGCACGGCGCGATAGCCGCTCTCATTGTGGATGGCCGAGACCTTGTAGCTGCCGTCGGCTGCCTTGTCGTAGAGCGCGAACAGGCGGAAATCGCGCATCATCTTGGGCGACAGGAACTGCTCGATGAAGCTTTCGTCGCGGTAATTGGCCCAGGCGTCCCGGAGCGTCGCCATCCAGTCGCCGGAGCCGGCGAACGCCGGAAACCAGTCGCGATCTTCCGCCGTGGGCTGTTCGCAGATGCGCTTGATGTCGGCCATCATGCCGTAGCCGAGGGCGTACGGATTGATGCCGGAATAGCGGCGGTCGTCGAATTCCGGCTGAAACACGACGCTGGTGTGGCTGTGCAGGAATTCGAGCAGCGCACCTTCCGTGATCAGGCCGCGGCCGTAGAGCAGGTGCATGATGGTGTGGTGTACGAACGTGGCGCAGCCTTCGTTCATCACCTTGGTCTGCTTCTGCGGATAGAAATACTGCGCCAGCGTGCGCACGATCCGCACGGTTTCACGCTGCCACGCCTTCAACGCGGGGGAGTGCTTCTCCAGGAAATAGAGCAGGTTTTCTTCCGGCAGCTTCATCTCGCCGGAATCGTCCTCGGGATCGGGGATCGGCGGCGCCGAAGGCGGCTCGATGCCGGCGGGAAGCGTGCGCCACAGCTCGCTGTAGGCTTCCTCTTCGTATTCGCGCCGCTTGCGGTGCTTCTCCAGCACGCGTTCGCGCGACGGCCGCGGCGGCCGGCTGTAGCGGAACACGCCTTGGTCCATCAGCGCGTGCGCGGAATCGAGGACCGCTTCGACCTCGTCCCGGCCGTAGCGTTCCTCGCAGGCCGCCGTGTAGCCCTTGGCGAAGGCAAGGTAATCGAGAATGCCTTCCGCGTTGGTCCACTGGCGGAACAGGTAGTTGTTCTTGAAGAAATGGTTGTGGCCGAAGGCGGCGTGCGCCATCACCAGCGCCTGCATCGCCATCGTGTTCTCTTCCAGCAGGTAAGAGATGCAGGGGCTGGAATTGATGACGATCTCGTAGGCGAGCGCCGAATAGCCGGTGCGGTAGAGCGTTTCCTCCCGCGCGAACAGCTTGCCGAAGCTCCAGTGGTTGTACATCAGCGGCATGGCGAGCGAGGAATAGGCGTCCAGCATCTGCTCGGACGAAATCACTTCGATCTGGTTCGGATAGACGTCGAGCTTCAGATCGTTGAGCGCGATCTCCTCGATCGCCTTGAACGTGCGGTCGAGGGTGGCGAAATCCCACTCGGCTTCGGTGAAGAGTTTAGTCACGGCCGCGCTCCCTTTCCTCCCCCGTTTACGGGGGCGGTGGCGAGGCGCTTCAGCGCCGAGCCGGAGGGGGTCCTGCCGTTCGCCCCCTCCGCTTCGCTTGCGAAGTGCTCGCTCAGCACCTCCCCCGTAAACGGGGGAGGAAAGAAGATGCGTTGAGCTATCACGACGCGGTCTCGCTCTTGCGGAACAGTTCGCGGAAGACGGGGAAGATGTCAGCGGGCTTCGAGATGCGCTTGGTGGCGAAGTTGGGCCACGCTTCCGCGACCGTGCGGTAGGCGCGCCACAGCTCGGCGCCGGAATCTTCGGATGCGAACACCTCCATTTCGCGTTCGTCGAGAATCTCGATGTACGCATAGTACTGGCAGAGCGGCATGATGTCGTCGTTCAGCATCTCGACGCAGCGGCGCGCGTCGCCCGATTGCGTGTAGCCGTCGGAGGCCTGCGCGGCATAGATGTTCCAGTCGGCGGTGGCGTAACGCTCGCGCTGGATCTCCAGCATCTTCTCCAGCGCCGTGGAGACGATCGTACCGCCGGACTGGCGCGAATAGAAGAACTCCTGCTCGTCTACCTCCTGTGCGTCGTGGGTGTGGCGGATGAAGACGATATCCACCTTCTCGTATCGCCGCTTCAGGAACAGGTGCAGCAGCATGTAGAAGCGCTTGGCGAGGTCCTTCTCGCGCTCGCCCATCGAGCCTGACACGTCCATCAGGCAGAACATCACCGCCTGGCTGGTGGGCACCGGCTGCTCGGCGAAGGCGTTGAAGCGCACGTCCAGCGGATCGACGAACGCCACCCATTTGCGCTTGGCCTCGGCCTTGGCGATCTGCTCCTTCAGGGCAAGCATGCGCGCGCGGGTTTCTTCGCTTTGCGGGCTCTCGTGCTCCAGCGCTTCGAGCTCCGCGTGCAGCGCTTCGACGTCCGAAAGCCGCGGCCGCTTCAGCGCGAGCCTGCGCCCGAACGAATTGCGCATGGTGCGGATGAGGTTGATCTGGGTGGGCGAGCCGGCGGTGGTGATGCCGGCGCGTTTCCAGGTTTTGCTCGGCGTCTCTTTCAGCGTGGTGCGGACGAGGTTCGGCAGCTCGAGGTCCTCGAAGAAGATGTCGAGGATTTCCTCCTGCCGCATGGTGAATTCGAAATCGTCCTCGCCCTCGGCGTAATCGGCGGCCTGCTTGCCGCTCTGCCCGCCGTCACCGCCCTTCGGCTTCTTGATCTCGTCGCCGGGCATGAATTCCTTGTTGCCCGGGAGCACGAAATCGTGCTCGCCGCCGCTGCGCGGATCGAGCCGGAAGCGCGGCTCCCTGGTGCCCTTGGTCGAAATCTTGATCTTGCGCTCTTTGTCGATGTCGGCGACCGCCGCATCCTTCAGCGACTTCTGCACCGCGTCGCGGATTTGCGCCCGCGCGCGGCGCAGGAAGCGCTGGCGGTTGCCGAGCGACTTGCCCTTGGGATTGAGCCGCCGGTCGATGAAGTGGGTCATGCGCGGCCGCCGCGTTTATCCTCCCCCGTTTACGGGGGAGGTGCTGAGCGAAGCGAAGCGGAGGGGGGATTTCTCAAAACCGCTCCCCCCCCCCCCCCCCCCCCCCACCCCCGCCCCCCCCCCC
>DIZC01000130.1 GCA_002429315.1 Alphaproteobacteria bacterium UBA6038 | reverse complement strand
CTGACTCGCGGCCCCTTGGGAATCCCCAGCGATCCAGAAAACCCGAGTCACGCTCTAGCGGCTCAGACGATCATGTCCTCGAGCCGTTGGGGCGCCACGATGACGAGCGCGCTTCCTTCGCGCCGCACGATGCCGCGGCGGACCAGCGCGTTGATGGTGCGCGACACGGTTTCGCGCGTGCTGTGAACGCGCATAGCCAGCGCGGACAGCATCGGGGCCGGGCGGATGGCGCGGCCGTTGCCAAGTTTTGCCAGCCGAAGCAGCTCCGCGTAGACGCGGCCGGTCGCGGAAAGCGTGACCCGTTCCACCATCTTGGCGGCCGTGGCGCGCAGTTGCTTCATCAGCATCTTCGACACAGCGACGCCGACACAGCCATAGGTCTCGATCAGCACCAGGAAATCACGCAGCAGGAACATTGCGGTGCGCGAGCTCTCCACCGCCTGCACGTCGGTGTCGGCCGGCAGCGGCTCGGCCTGCGCCACTGCGCCGAAGAAATCCCCCGCCAGGAATTCGTGCACCAGCACCAGCTGACCATCGGCGCCGAAGCTCAGCGCATGCACCCGGCCGGCAATGAGCAGGAAGGTCGCGTCGATGCGATCGCCCTGCCTAATGATGACGGCGCGCACCGGATAGCGGCGCTCCACGGCGCGCCGACCGATGCTGGCGGCAATCTCCGGCGAGCAGCCGAAGGTCTTTTGCAGGAAGGCATTGAAATCGGCGTCCAAAGCTTGTGCCTGCCCCGGCGAATACCTGGCGATTATGGTCCAGCCCGGCGAAGTGTGAAATCCCGCGGCGGGCTGTGCCGGCAGGTTTGACAGGCCGGGCTGCCAGCCCCTATTTCGGCGGCACCGTTGGGGGATCGTCTAACGGTAGGACTGCAGACTCTGACTCTGCCTATCTAGGTTCGAATCCTAGTCCCCCAGCCAACTCGCATGATTTGGCCTATTGACCATCAGATCGAAGGGCGAACGCATTGTATATTCTAGCTTTTTCCCGCTAAGGCGCAGGTTCGAAAACACAAGCGAGACCAATTTGCGTTTTGGTCGGCTTTCGAACGCTGAAACAGTTCTGCGGCGCGGGAAGCTATTGAAATCAAGGATTCCAGAGTAGTGCGGAACGCGTCGTCGCCGGTTTGGTGTTGCTCGATGCGTGCGGAAATCTCGGCCTGCAGTTGCTTGAGGACGCGCGCTTTTTCGTCGTATTCGTGCTGCGTAATACTCTTGTCGAGACGGAGGTCGAGCAGAGTCCCAAGCCGCTCCCGTGTCCGATCCAGGTCAGCCCTCAATTGAGCGATGGCATTGATGTGGAAGCGGTTCTCGGCCGCATGAGACACTTTCATGTGTTCCAGCAGCGCTGCCAGAAGAGAATCCGGAATCTGGATCGTGCGGAGCGCGGCGTGCACCTGGGTCAGCACTTCGCCCTCGGGCACAAATACCTTCCGCGACGGCTCTGTTGGGTCCCGGCAGATCAGATAGACGTGCTTGCCCTTCTTCAGATCGGACGTGACGACGCGCCCCGACGTGCCGCACTTGATGAGCCCACGAAACACAAAGTCCTTTTCCGAATAGCGCGTCGCGGTCGCGCGGCCGTTGTCAAGCCGCACCGCCTCGCACCGGTCGAATAGCTCGCGGGAAATCAGCGGCGGGTATTTGTGCGAATACAGCTTTCCCTTGATCCTCATCTCCCCGCGGTAAAACGGGTTCATCAAAATATGTTGGATTTGACTGGCCGAAAGGAAGCCGCCCTTTCGGGTCTTGTTGATGAGACCCCACTCGCGAGCCTTGCGCACGAGATCGCCGCTGATCGACGAGGACCCGGCTGCATATTCCTCGAACAGCAGGCGCACGAGATACGCACGCTCAGGGTCGTGGATCAAAACACTCTTGTTGTCGACATCTCGGATGTTCTTGTATCCCAAGGGGGCCTTGCCGCCCCACTCGCCATTGCGCCGTTTGTATTCGAGGCTTCGCTTGACGTTGTCGGAAAGGCTGAGAACGTAGGATTTTGCGCTCATTACCGAGAAATCCCAGCGCAAGATGTCTGATGAGGACGCCTCGCTGCTGATGACCATTGCCTCACGCACGAAATGAAGCTCAACGATGCCCTGGCGGCGAAGCTCATCGACCTGAACGGATTCCTTGAAGCTTCGTTGAAATCGGTCAACGGCATCGGCGACAATGGCGACCGTTTCCTTCTGGCTCTTTGCGAAGTCCAGCATGGCAACGAATTCTTTGCGCTCGCCACGCGTTGAGGATTCCACAAGCTCGAACGTCCGAATGACGTTCAGGCCCTTGCGGGCGCTGTACTCGACGAGCCGCTGGCGTTGGGCTGCTATGGAATGACCCTCTTCCTGCTCCTTGGTCGAAACGCGTGCGAGGATAATCGCCTTCATCAGTTAGGCGCCCACAGCTTCGCGCTCGCGCCGATAAGGTTTGATCTTGGCGACCTGTCCCATGATCAGCCGCTTGGCCTCCAGCGTGTCGAAAGCATTCTGGAGGCGTAGAAAGTAGCCCTCGGACAGACCGAAGAACTTGCAGAGCCTGAGGTCGGTGTCGGCCGTGATGTTGCGCGTGCCGTTGACGATGGCGTGGATGCGATTGGGCGGAACGCCGATGGCATGCGCCAGCTGGTTCTGGCTCAGCCCGATCTCGCTCAGGAATTCCTCTTTCAGAATCTCGCCGGGATGCGGATTGCGCAGTTGGGTCATGTTACATCCTTCCAAGTCGCTACGGCCTTCAATGGTAATCGACAATCTCAACGTTGCTGGCGTCTCCATCGCTCCAGCGGAAGCAAATCCGCCACTGATCGTTGACCCGAATGCTCCACTGCCCTTTGCGGTCTCCTTTGAGCGCCTCCAACCGGTTGCCCGGCGGGTTGCGCAGATCGTCCATCGTTCCGGCCGCATCGAGCTGGCGCAGCTTCCGGAGCGCCCGGTCCTGCATGTCGCCGGGAAACTTTCGGCTCGACCGACCCTGCCAGATGCCTTCTGTCTCCTTGCACCGGAACGAACGGATCATTGGGCACGTCCAATATAGTGCGATACGAGAGACGTATCAAGTAAAATCTTGGCCTTCCTGATCGAAACTTCGAAGATTCCGGACATGGCTCCTAAGCCCATTCGGCAGACAGGACCTCGGCCTGCTCCAAGACCGTCTGCGTCGCTTTTTCCTGCAGGTCGGGCGGGTAACCGTATTTGCGCAAGATGCGCTTGACCAGCACGCGCAGATGCGCACGAACGTTTTCGCGGACGGTCCAATCGATCGAGACGTTGGCGCGGACGGTCGCTACGAGTTCGCGGGCGATGGTGCGCAGCGCCTGGTCCCCCAATACCTTGACGGCGCTGTCGTTGGTTTCCAGCGCATCGTAGAAGGCCACCTCGTCGTCGGAGAGGCCTAGCTCTTCGCCCCGCCGCTCGGCTGCCCGTATATCCTTGGCGAGCTGGATCAGTTCCTCGATGACTTTGGCGGTCTCGATGGCGCGGTTCTGGTAGCGCCGCAGCGACTGCTCCAGCATGTCCGCAAAGGAGCGCGCCAGCACGAGATTGCGTCGCAGGCGAGTGCGGATCTCGCCCTTGAGCAACTTTTGCAGCAGTTCCACGGCCAAATTACGCTGCGGCATTCCCCGCACCTCGGCCAGGAATTCATCGGAGAGAATGGAGATGTCCGGCTTCTTCAGTCCCGCCGCCGCGAAGATGTCCATGACGCCCTCGGGCGCCACTGCGCCGGAGACGATTTGACGGATGGCGTGATCAAGCTCGTAGTCGGTCTTGCCCTGACCGACCGAACTCTTGGCCAGTACCGCACGCACGTCCTGGAAGAACGCCACATCGTCGCGGATAGCGAGCGCGTCCTCATGCGGTACGGCGAGCGCGAAGGCCTGGGATAGTTCGGTCACAGCTTTGAGCAGGCGAGACTTGCCGTCCTCCTGCGCCAAGATGTGCTCCTGCGCGGCCGGCAGGACCGAAAGCCGCTGGGCGGACGTTCCCTTTCGCCAGGCGGACCAGTCGAAGCCGTGGAACAGGCCCGCGCACACACCGTACTTCGCTTTCATCAACGCCACGGCCTCGTCCTGATCGAGCGCCGTCTGGCCGCGTCCGCCGGCTTCGGTGTAGGTCGCCAGCGCCTTCTTGAGTTCGGCGGCCAGCCCCAGATAATCCACCACCAGCCCGCCGGGCTTGTCCTTGAAAACGCGATTGACGCGCGCGATGGCCTGCATCAGGCCATGGCCGCGCATGGGTTTGTCGACATACATGGTCGAAAGGCTGGGCGCGTCGAAGCCGGTCAGCCACATGTCGCGCACGATGACGAGGCGGAAGGGATCGGCTGGGTCGCGGAAGCGTTTGGCCAATTCCTCGCGCCGCGGCTTGTTGCGGATATGGGTCTGCCAATCGGCCGGATCGGCCGCCGAGCCGGTCATGACCACCTTCATGACACCCGCGCCGTCGTCCTGTTCGGCCCATTCAGGGCGCAGCAGCGCGATCTCATTGTAGAGCGCCACCACGATGCGCCGGCTCATGGCCACGACCATGGCCTTGCCTTCCATGACCGCAAACCGCGCTTCATAGTGATCGACAAGATCGCGGGCGATAAGCCTCAAGCGCTTCTCGGCGCCGACCAGCGCCTCGAGCTGCGCCCATTTGCTCTTCAGCTTTTCCTTCCGCGCGATCTCTTCGTTTTCGGTGATCTCCTCGAATTTGGGATCGATCTTCGGCTTCTCCGAGGCCTTGAGCGCCAGCTTGGCGAGCCGGCTCTCGTAGTAGATCGGCACGGTGGCGCGGTCGGCCACGGCGCGCTGGATGTCATAGATACTGATGTAGTCACCGAACACGGCAATGGTACTGGCGTCCTTCTTCTCGATGGGCGTGCCGGTGAAGCCGATGAAGGAGGCGTTGGGCAGCGCGTCGCGCATGTGCGCGGCGAAGCCGTCAATGAAATCGTATTGGCTGCGGTGGGCCTCGTCCGCCAGCACCACGATGTTGCGCCGTTCGGACAGGAGCGGGTGCTTGTCGCCCTTCTCTTCGGGGAAGAATTTGTGGATTGTGGTGAACACCACGCCGCCGGAGGCAACCGAGAGCTTCCGGCGCAGGTCGGCGCGATCCGCCGCCTGCACCGGCGGCTGGCGCAAAAGGTCCTGGCAGCGCGAGAACGTGCCGAAGAGCTGATCGTCCAGATCGTTGCGGTCGGTGAGCACGACGATGGTGGGGTTCTCCATCGCGGGCTCCAGAATGGCGCGGCCGGCATAGAACGCCATGGTCAGGCTCTTGCCTGAGCCCTGGGTGTGCCACACCACGCCGACGCGGCGGTCGCCCTCCTTGCCGCCGGCCTGCTTGTGAGCGAAGAAGCGGCCGGTCTCGCGTGCGCCGCCCCGCTCGGCCGTACCCGTCGCCCGCAGCGTCTCTTCGATGGCGACGTTCACGGCGTGGAACTGATGATAGCCAGCGAGTTTCTTGGTGATCTTGCCGCCGTCATCCTCGAACACGACGAAGTAGCGGATCAGATCGAGAAAGCGGCGCTTCTCGAACACGCCTTCCAACATCACCTGCAATTCGGCCAGGCGCGCGGGCTCGCCATCGCCGGTGATGGTGCGCCAGGGCTTGAACCACTCGCGCCCCGCGCCGAGCGCGCCGATGCGCGCTTCCATGCCGTCGGACGCGACCAGCACTTCGTTGGCGGCGAACAGCGCGGGGATCTGCGCCTGATAGGTTTCGAGCTGCTGGAAGGCCGACCAGATCGTGGCGGCCTCGTCGGTCGCGTTCTTGAGCTCGATGACGCCAAGCGGCAGGCCGTTGACGAACAGCACGATATCGGGACGGCGCGTGTGCTGTCCTTCCACGACGGTGAACTGGTTGACCGCCAGCCAGTCGTTGGCGTCTGGGTGCGTGAAATCAATCACGCGCGCCTGATCGCCGGCGATGGAGCCGTCCTTGCGGCGGTATTCCACCGTGACGCCGTTCACCAGCATGCGATGGAGCGCGCGATTGCGTTCGATCGGTGTCGGCGCCGCCAGGCGCGTCAGCTTGCGATAGGCGTCCTCGACCGCCTCAGGTGGCAGCTCCGGATTGAGCCGTGCCAGCGCCGCGCGCAGACGCTGCTCCAAGATCGCATCGCGATAATTGGGATCGGATCGCTCGGGCGAAGGACCATCGACGGCGATGTCTGGCCCGTGCGCAACCGTCCACCCGAGCCCGCTCAGCCACTCCAGCGCGGCTTCCTCGACGACGGATTCGGTGAAGGCGCTCACGCAACCGCCCCCACGATCTTATCTGCATCCTTCATCCGGATTTCGCACGAGGTTAGCTTGGGCAGCAGCGCGTTGCGAACCGCACCGAGCGTGCGGGCATTTGCGAGATTCCCCTCCATCTGTGCTCTCAGCGGACGCATCAAGATCTCGAACTTTCGGAGAATATCATCGGACGCGCATATGAATCGGAGTTTTGGGATGTTTCGCACATTGAGTGCATCAAGGATTGTCCCCGAGTCTATTTTTGTCCCAATTTCGTCGTTCATCGCATCGGAGACCAAGCATTCAATGAGAAACGTTGGATGCGGAAAGTTCGGCTTACATCGAATGCCTGTCATATTCCTTCCCAGTGCCGCCTTTTTACCGGCCGGCATTTGCGCGACCGCTCCGACGCGTCCGACGTTTGTAATCACACAATCTCCGGGCTTTGCCTCCATTCGGCTGACCCATTTCCTGTAATCATCTTCGCTGATGAAATAGGAGTCTTCCATGTCGATCAGGCCGTCGTCTCTAATATTCGACAGTTGCAAGAGAGGTAGACCGAATTCCAGTCGTTCAGGCTTTTTGGAGTGGAGGCAATCTATCACCTCGCAAATCTCTCCAATCCGCACAACTCGCCAACCCTTCGGAATTCTGCCTAACTCTGAGCCTTCAAAGGAGCGAGGAAACGGATTGGCGATGGATTCAGTCAACTTACTATCGCGGCCTTCGGACTTGGCGCGGACGGGATCGAAGTCCACGAACCACGATTTGAACAGCGCCTGCGCGATCGCCCCCAACGTCTCGTTCATCCGCCAGTCTAGTTCAATCTTGTCGTCCAGCGTGCCAAGGATTAGTGCGATCGCTCGTTGTTCTGTCGGTTCAGGAACTGAAGTTTGTATGCGGCTGAGTATTTCCTGATTTAGTAGCGGTTGCCCTGAACCAGCGCGCAACCTGTTCAGGTTTAAAGTGCTGAGCAAATAGAAGAGAAACTGTGGGTCATTGTTGCCGAGCGCCGAGGCTCGAATTGCGTTGTCGGTTACCCAGCTCTTGTGTTTGCTAAAATAAAGCGAGCCGCAGTAACTGCCGACGCGTCCGATAACTATTGAGTTTGCGGATGCATTGGACTCGTTCGCATACCCAATAATCCCATTTGACCCATAGACCGGATATGGACGTCCGTCGACGCGTTTCGGGCTTGTTCGGCCATTTGCGAAAGTTAGCAGCTGGCCAAGTTCGGTTTCGACGAATTCACCCCCCATACCCGAGCTCCTTGAAATTGGCGGCGATGGCGGCGTCGAGTTTGGTGGCTTCTCTCTGCTGCTCGCGCAGAAGCGCGGTCAGGCGTTTCATCTTGGCGTCGAAAGGCTCGCCATCATCCTCCGCCGCTTCCGCGCCGACATAGCGGCCGGGCGTCAACACATTGCCGTGCTTGGCGATGTCGGCCAGCGTCGCGGATTTGCAGAAGCCGGGGACGTCTTCGTATTTGCCCGCGCCCTTGTCGCCGCGCCAGGCATGATAGGTGCCGGCGATCTTCGCGATGTCATCGTCCGTCAATTCGCGGTGCACACGGTCGGTCATCGTGCCCAGCTTGCGCGCGTCGATGAAGAGGGTCTCGCCCGCGCGCCCACGGTAGCGTGCATCCTTCTTGGAGCGCGCCAGGAACCACAGGCACACCGGGATCTGCGTCGAATAGAAGAGCTGGCCCGGTAAGGCCACCATGCAGTCCACCAGATCGGCCTCGACGATGGCTTTGCGGATTTCGCCCTCGCCTGACTGGTTGGACGACATCGAACCGTTGGCCAGCACGAAGCCGGCCATGCCGGTCGGCGCCAGATGCCAGAGGAAATCCTGCACCCAGGCGAAGTTGGCGTTGCCCGCCGGTGGCTGGCCGTAAACCCAGCGCTTATCGCCCTTCAAGAGCTCGCCGCGCCAGTCGCTGTCGTTGAACGGCGGATTGGCCAGCACGTAGTCGGCTTTGAGGTCGGGGAAGCGGTCGTTGTGGAAGCTGTCGCCATGGGCGATCTGCGCATCGATGCCGCGGATGGCGAGGTTCATCTTGGCCAACCGCCAGGTCGTGTAGTTCGATTCCTCGCCATAGATGGAGATTTCATTCTTCGCCTTTCCGCCATTGCCGTTACCGTTGGCGTGGGCGTGGATGAACTTCTCGCTCTGCACGAACATGCCGCCCGAGCCGCAGCAGGGATCGAAGACGCGGCCCTTATAGGGCGCCAGCATCTCCACCAGCACGCGCACGACATGGGTGGGCGTGTAGAACTGGCCGCCGCTCTTGCCCTCGGCATCGGCGAAGCGGGAGAGGAAATATTCGTAGACGCGGCCGAGATTGTCCCTGGCGCGGTCGCCGCCCATATCGATGTCGCTGACCAGATTGATGATTTGCGCCAGCCGCTGCTTGTCGAGGCCGGGCCGCGCGTAATCCTTCGGCAGGACGCTCTTGAGCGAGGGGTTGTCACGCTCTATCGCCTCCATCGCATCGTCCACCAGCCGGCCGATGGTGGGCTGCGGCGCCTGCGATTTCAGACAGGACCAGCGGGCTTCGGGCGGGACCCAGAAGACGTTGACCGCGCGATATTCATCCGGATCTTCGGGATCGGCACCTTCCTTCTTCTTGCCCGCCAACTCCGCATGCTTGGTCTCGAACGCGTCCGAAATGTATTTGAGGAAAAGCAGACCGAGGACGACATGTTTGTACTCGGCCGCGTCCATGTTGTTGCGCAGCGCATCCGCGGCGGCCCAGAGCTTGGCTTCGAAGCCAATAGGGCCATTGCCCTTCTTCTCCTTCCCGCCTTGACCGCGTGTGACCAGCTTGTCGTGCATCAGTTTGTCAGCGTCGGTTTCGATTGGCCTCTCATTCGAGCCCGGTCGGCGTCCTCGCGGCATCTTCACTCCCTGGATTTTCTCTTTCGCGTCGCTTGAATGACAGAAGGCCCCCCGGCACGAAGCGATTCCACGTTACAAGGGATGGGCTTTACGCGGTACTTGTTCAGCCGCAGCGGTTCGAAGGCGGCAAGCGCCTCGCTAACGTGCCCCAGGGCGCTGAAACACCCCGAATCAAGCACGGGCAGCGCCTTCAGCTCCCTCTTGTAGCGCTGCCAAGAGCGCACGGTCGAATGCCGGCTGACGAGGGCGGCCGTACCGCGAAACCCAACCGAACCCAGAAGCATCGTGCTGCCCAGAAGCTGAAGCAGCTTGCCGGGTTTTGTCTTTCCCCTAGCAGCAATGGCAAGCGCCGCAAACACATCTTCCGGGCGCTGGTGCTTGACCCGGCTGGCGAGCGGTAGCTGCCGCCTGATATCGCCCCAGAAATGCAGCACTACGGCCTTGGCGATGCTCTGGTCGAACAGCGCGGCAAACGTCGGCTCGACTTGTATGTCCAGCCGTTTGAGGAGCTTTACGATCCTGGCACGGCTCCCGAGCCGAACTTCCATGCGCAGAATCTCAAGCTCCTTAGGAAACGCGCCGCTTTGAGCGAACAGACCGATCTGACCGGCGTTGTCCCGCTCGACGGCCCGCTTCTCACTGAGTCGGGACTTCTGGAGGTCCTTCAGCTTGTCGTAGAACGTCACTTCGAAGCTGTTCGCGTGGTACCGGATCGCGTGCCCCTCGTTCCTGTAGTCGGTGTGCGACAGGTCCAGCCGACCGCTGAGGTCGATGAGGTCGAGTTCGCCGATTACCATCGAACAGGTTGTGTAATCCGAAAGCGCCATGTTCTTGGAATAGTGGATCGAGGAGACGCGAGCCGCACGCAGAACCGGGTCGGAAATCCGGATGCCGAGCGTGCCGAGCCATTCGTGGAGGCTGTCAAGCACCAGATCGAAATCGCGTGATCGCAGCTCATCGAAATTGTTGCCGAAGATCAGCTTGGGCGCTGAGAATTCGATCCGCAGCGTTAGCGCGAAGCCGGTTTGAGATTTTCGTTTCGCCAGCGTCAGACGTGGAAAATATCGACCGGCTTCGAAGTCGCTTTTGGTCGGGTTGAGCACGCAGGCGAAATGGCCTCGCGCGCCGAGCGGATAATAGGGCGCTCCGACGAGTCCCCGTGCCGAGGGGGAAAATCGATCCGGCTCCAGGACTTCAAACTGGTGCTGGTCTAGAGTCAGCGCGATTGTGTCCAGCACCTTGCTTGCTCACTACGTCGTTCAGCTTGTCGAAAATCGCCTGCTCAATGGCAGTGCCGATGGGCTTGCGGATGGGATGGAACAGGTTGAATTGCGCCTCCCCGACGCGGCGCGTGGGATATGTCAGCCGGTGCCCCGAGCCGACAAACGTCTGGTGGATGGCGATCCCGCTCAGATAGAGTTCGTCATCCAGCACGACGCTTGCGAACGCGATCAGGCCCTCTCTCGGCTTCACGAACGCGATGTCCACTTCGGTCACTTTCATTCTTCACTCCGTGGTCTTCGGGCTGATTAGCGATTTCGACAAGCAACGCAAGGAACGCAGCCAGACTCCGCGCCGCGTCCTGAAGGCAATCATTGGAACGTGCGCCCGGTGACATCGCGCTGAGCAGCGCTTCCAACTTTCCGCTAACGGTCGGCGTGCCGTTGATGTGCCGTTGTGTGGCCTTTCGTGGCGCGAGGTCCGATCCCATGACCCGCAGCGTCCGAGTTTCAAGTGCAACCTGATATGGACAGCCGCGCCAAAAGCCGTGACGTGTTGGTTCGCCTAAGTCGTTGATTGCAAACGGGGGAGCGTCACAAAATGTGACGTTTCGGGCGAGAACCGTGACGCACGATCTCGATCTCGCTTGAAGCGATGATTCGAACGCGTGGATTGATTCGGTACCCGTGCCATTCCTTTGTTTCGATGAGATCGTCCTTGCCTAGCGGAAAACCGAGGCGCTCCTCGAACATTACCGCTACTGCTTTCCGAAACCTGGTCACCCGCCGCCGCAAAGTTGGCAGTTCGATCGAGAGGGCTTTCGCGAGCTCGTGCGCCGATGTGTAGCTATAGTTTGCCGGCGCGTGCTCCGCAGCTGCATCTTTCCGATGTTGCGCCGTTAGCAAGTCGATCAGTGCATAGTTAGCTTTGCCCTTGATCGGCAGAAGCCCACGAATACAGATGTGGCTCGCGCGCTCATCCAAGGCCAATCGAATCTCGCTTGGATGCTGAAAGTTCCGCCTGTCTGGCTGAGGGCGAGCGCGGCCATCGGTGATAACTGGCTCAATTGGATTGGTATCAAACTCTCGACCGTGTTCACTTACCGCTATCCGAAGGATGCAACTGGCTGGGAGCGTTTGGCTCACGAGTTCCGCGGCGTGCCCCTGCACACCGGCCGTGAGCACGGCATGAACGGCGTTCCCGTGGCGTCTGTGTAGGTCAAATGCCGAGCGCGCGACCTCGTCGGGTGTCATGCCGGCAAAAGCAAATGCGCCCCGAGAAATCTCACCTGCGAACTTGATCAGAAACCCTTCCTGCGTCACGCGCCGGAATTCCAGCGCGGAGCGGACGTAAGCCTCTGCCATTGTTCGTTCGTTTCCTATTTCGCGCGCCCCGGTCAGAAGATCGACTCGATACATTTCAGTCGGATCGCGGCGCTCCACTCCAGCGGCAAGCACGGCAAAGCGCCTGTCGAGGCATTGAGAGCACGTGCCGCAATGCGTGTGCAGTTTCGTCATGCTGTGAACGTGGCTGCAACTCACCGAGTGGGCGATTAGATCGCCGTGGCCCGCCCCTGCTATTAGAGCGGTCACTTCGGTCTTAGTCTTCCAAGCAAAGGGGTTGTCCACGGTCATTGCTTCCCCAAACAGCGCCGTTAAGAACTTGCTCAGTTCGTGAAGCACTCGGGGGTGCGTCGTTCGCGTGGCTTGTGTGCCAATCACCTGTCCGGCAATCGGGAGATTCAAGCTGACGACTCCGTTCTCGTAGAAGCGGATACGTTGTCGGCCGAATATGTGAGCTACCGCTGTTGCCAGCGCTGCGAAAAGGAAGGTACGAGTTCGTTGCGAGGTCTCGACGCGCCCAATGCTGTCTTGCTTTGTGACAAGGACCGGAACGTGCAGAACCTGTCCGGGGAAGCGGCGCTTGAGTTCGTCACCGAGATACTTCTGGCGACTGTAGACCTTCGACGAAGAATTGTGGTGACCAGCGCAATCCGGTGTTGCCCTATCATTAGCTCTTCGATTGTGCCGCATAACGAATCCATCCCACCCGAGAAAAGGACGACTTCATCAGCCTGAAAGGCACCAGGCTCGTCCTGCGCAAAGTCCAAGTAGCTTTGAAAGGACGGGGGGGCACGCTGTCTCATAAATTCGAATCTGAAATTGTCTTCTGACAGAAACCCAAGAACACTTGCCAGCGATTCCTCTATACCGGGCGAGGACCAAAGATCGGGTTCCCGGACCGGAACCATGAAATGGAATCTCCGGCGCCAATCTGTTCCCATGCCTCTCCGCGCGTCACCGCCTCGACTTATTGCCTGGTCGGCGCAATGAACGTAGGCGGCGATTTCGACAAGGTCCGCGATTACAGCAGGAACATCTGCCACCATAGGTCGCCGAAGGTCGTGCAATCGCAGCCTAACGTTGGCATGGGTTCCGCCTAGAAATAGGCGCAGAGCGTTGTCGTCTTGTTCGACTGCGGCCGCCTCGCCACAAAGAACGAGCCGCTCAGGCATCGCCGTTGGCCCTTTTGCGGAGTTCCGTCTGTATTTTATGAAAGGCGACCCATGCGAAATCCCGAGCCTTGGCGGGCGTTAGCGTGCCCTCGAAGCGGGCCTTGGAATACCAGCCGCCAGCGAACTCCTGGACGATGCGCGATGCCTCGCGACAATGCTGTTCGAGCGCAGCGTTGAATGCCGTATGTGCGTCGACAGAGGACAGCGCCTTGTCAACGCCGACATGGTTGGAAATTTCTCGACTCACAAAATAGTCGAGGTACCGTCTCGTTAGCCGTGCGAAGAAATCTCGCGCGAGCGCTGCGAACCGGTCCGGAGCTGCGAGGCTTCCGAGCGCCAGCTTTACGTCGCTTGGCGTTGGCCGGAACAGCGACGGAAGGTCTTTGCCTGCGACCGCCGCGAGACTCTCGGCTGCCGCAAGCTGTGCCATCTCTCCGAGATCGGTTCTCCCACCAACCTGCCGCAGATGATCATCGACCGCTTGCGAGAATGCCGCCGTAACGGCGAACAAGGTGGGGTCGGCGCCAACGTGAATTCCAAATTTGTCAAGTCTAGTCGTAAAATCGGAGGACCGCGCCGCGAGCGGTACTTGCGTCAAAAGCCAGAATGAATGCCCGAATGCGGGGTCACGATGAGCGCCGCGGAGCGCGGATTCTGCAGCCGCCGCGGTCGCTGCAGCGATGCGGTCAACGGGTGCATCCTTGCCCAGCAGCGCAACGACCTGTTGCCACTTTCTGGTACGAGGCAGCCGCCCCAACCTGATATGCCCCACGAACGATCCCCACGGCAGAAATGAAATCTAGCCGCCCGATGCCGCAACCGCGCCAACGTCGCCCGATAGATGCAAAGCACATCCTCAGCCTGCGCGGAAGTCAACTGACGCAACGCGACGGGAACCTCTGACATGGAGATCGACTTCCGCCTGGTTGCAGGCCGAGCACAGTCGCACGTTTTTCGCATTCCCGCATGCAGATAGCCGGATGACGCGAAGCACCGGCATTGTGGGAAATCGAGCGCCATAATATCTTGCGACACCGCTCAGATTTGACTGAGAATGCCCGCGGCGCGGAGGGAAGCCAAGGTTAGCATCGCGAGCACTGCGGGTTACATTCTCGAAGAGGTGTTGGCAAAGCTCATGGAGCCTGCGGGTGTTGTAAAT
>DIZC01000051.1 GCA_002429315.1 Alphaproteobacteria bacterium UBA6038 | reverse complement strand
CCGTACAACAACATCGTGCGCACGGCGTATGAGACGCTGGCCGCGGTGCTGGGCGGCACCAATTCGCTGCACACCAACTCCTTCGACGAAGCCATCGCGCTGCCCACCGAATTTTCCGCCCGCATCGCGCGCAACACCCAGCTCATCCTGCAGCACGAGGCGCAAGTCACCCGCGTGGTCGATCCGCTGGGCGGCTCGTACTACGTCGAAGCGCTGACGCACGCGCTCGCCACACACGCGCAAGCCATCATCGATGACGTGGAGCAGATGGGCGGCATGACGAAGGCGGTCGATGCCGGGATTCCCAAGCTGCGCATCGAGGAAGCCGCCGCCCGCAAACAGGCGCGTGTCGACCGGGGAGAAGAGGTGATCGTCGGCGTCAACCGGTTCGAGCCGGAACATGAAGATCACGTGCCCGTCCGGGACATCGACAACGCGCAGGTGCGGGCTCAACAGATCGCGCGGCTGAAGGACGTGAAGGCGAGGCGCGACGCCGCAAAGGTGAAGGCGGCGCTCGAAGCCCTCACCGAAGGCGCGCGCGGCAATGCCAATCTGCTGGAACTGGCGGTGGAAGCGGCGCGGGTGCGCGCCACCGTCGGGGAGATTTCAGACGCGATGGAGAAGGTGTTCGGCCGCCACCGCGCCGAGGTTCGCGCGATTTCCGGCGTCTATGGCTCCGCCTACGAAGGCGACAACGAATTCGCGGCGCTGCAGGGTGAGGTGGAAGCCTTTGCGAAAGAGGAGGGAAGGCGGCCGCGCATCTACGTCGCCAAGATGGGCCAGGACGGCCACGACCGCGGCGCCAAGGTGATCGCCACGGCATTCGCCGATCTCGGCTTCGACGTCGATATCGGACCGCTGTTCCAGACGCCGGACGAAGTGGCGAAAGCAGCCGTCGAATCCGACGTGCATGTGATCGGCGTCTCCAGCCAGGCCGCCGGCCACAAGACGCTGGTGCCGCAGCTGTTCGAAGAACTCCACAAACTGCATGCAGACGATATTCTCGTCATCGTCGGCGGCGTCATCCCGCAGCAGGATTACGCATTCCTCACGAACGCCGGAGTCGCCGCCATCTTCGGCCCCGGCACCAACATCCCCGAAGCCGCCCGCCGCGTGCTGCAATTGATCCGTACGCGGAAGACCGATCAAGCGGCGGAATAGATTAATCTCTGAGTTCGATCTATCGATTTACCTTCCCAACGCGGGGAGGTCGAAATTCGAGAGCGAAGCGAGCGAATTGCGTGGGGGGCTCAGGATCAACAATCCCCCACCCGATCCGACTCCGCTTCGCCGGATCGACCTCCCCGCGTTGGGGGAGGTGAAGGAAAGGGCGCTCGTCAACCCTTCCCGCCGCCGCCGACCTTCATCTGCGTCAAAGTCGCGGCCACTGTTCCCCCAGCCGGTCGAGGCCCAGATCTTGAGCGCCACGAGTTGGGTTCGAATTCTCGGTGTGGTATCCTTGCCCCATGAGTACGACCGCAACGCTGAAGCGGCGCTTGGGTAGGGTTGCCGCCGCCCTCGACGAGAACCTCTCCGACGAGGAGATGGACAGTCTTCTTGCCGACCGCAAGGAGGAGATCGAAGCGTTGCTGGAAGAGGCGCGCGAAGATGAGCGGCGGGGCGACGAGGCAGAGCTCGAGCCGCTTCATGATTTTCTTCGGCGGGCGCGAAGACGTTCGGCCGGGAATCTCTGACAGTTTGTTCAATGGCTCGTCGGATTGTCCGGTCAAGATCAGCCGACAGCGATCTGCTGGAAATCTGGAATTATCTGTCGGCGCAGGCATCAGCTTCCATCGCCGACTTCGTGGTTGCGCGTCTATACGAAGCGATGAACCGCGCCGCCGAGCATCCGTTGATGTACCGGCGGACAGATTACCGAGGCCGTCCACGCCGTATCAATGTGTTCGAATACGCAATATTCTATGAACCATTGCCTGAGGGAGACGGTATCCGTGTTCGCCGCGTGATTCACGGACGCCGCAATATCGCAAGGTTGATTCGCAGCACAGACTAGGGCGTCAGTCGTTGACCGGCACTGTCTAAGCACCCTTGCCGCCGCCGACCTTCATCTGCGTCAGCGTTGCCGTCACCGTGCCGAAGCCGGTCGAGGACCAGAGCTTGAGCGGCAGCAGGTAATGGCCGTAGGGGGCTGTGGCGCTGGCGATGTCCGCGAACCAGGCATAGGCGGGCGGTAGCGCACGGCCTTCCTTGAGAATTTTCGGCTTGAAGCCGGCGATCTGGCTGTAGTGCAGCTGACACAAATGCGCTTTGCCGCTGTAAAGGCCGTTTTCCAGCTTCACCGGCTCGTCGCGGAGCCAAGTGAACTCGATGTTGTAGCGCCGCCGTCCGTCGAACACCGGCGCAATGGTGCCGCATGGGCTGGACGCGGTTTCACGGATCCCGGTGAGCACGTAGGTCGCAGCGCCCAGGGGATCGAGCGTGTCCTTCTTCTGCGTATCGGTGACGGGATACTTCCTGGTGTTGTACGGCGGATCGGCAAAGGTGATCGGAAGGCCATCCGGCCCATAGGTCAGCTTCACGCGCTGCTGCTTTTCTCCCCGGCGGTAATACGAATCGTAAAGCGTCGGAGAGACGCCGCGCGCCGAGAGTTGCCCGGTCGAACTGGCGTCGATAATCGATTGCCAGAAGGCGTTCACGATCCCGCTGGTTTCGAAATGCGAGCTGGTTTGATAACCGGCCGCCGTGAGCCGGATGTCGAAGCTGGTATGGCCGAACGGGATGGACCAGAACGCGATGGTGTAATCCACATTCAGCCGGGCGGCATCGGCCGGCGGCAGGCTGGCAACCTTTTCCGCCCCCGGCGCCGCGCTGGCGGCCGGTAACAAGCTCAGCAGCAGGATGGCGGCCGGGACTTTCGGCATCGCGAACTCCAAGACAGTATGCGCCCCGATCCGGCGCCGGGCACTTATACCTGTGCTGCCGAACATGGCTCAATCATGACGAAGCCGCGGCCTCCGTTCGATGTGAAAGCGCTGGCAGACAGCGTGCGGGGGGGCGACCGGCGGGCGCTCGCCCGTGCCGTCACCCTGGTCGAATCCATGCGGCCTGCGGATCGCGAGCAGGCCGAAGCGTTGCTCACCGGATTGCTGCCGCACACGGGCAGCGCCATGCGCATCGGGATTTCCGGCGCGCCCGGCGTTGGCAAATCCACCTTCATTGAAGCCTTTGGCGCGCACCTGACAGGGCAGGGGCGGACGCTTGCGGTGCTCGCCGTCGATCCGTCGTCGCGCCGCTCAGGCGGCTCGATCCTCGGCGACAAGACGCGCATGGAAAATCTTGCGCGCAATCCGGCCGCCTTCATCCGGCCGTCGCCGGCAGGCGCGAGCCTCGGCGGTGTGGCCCGGCGCACGCGCGAATCGATCCTGCTGGCGGAAGCCGCCGGCTTCGACGTGGTGCTGGTGGAAACCGTCGGCATCGGGCAGTCGGAGACCGCGGTCAGCGAAATGGTCGATATTTTCGTGCTGCTCATTGGCCCCGGGGGCGGCGACGAGTTGCAGGGCATCAAGCGCGGGGTCATGGAACTGGCCGATATCGTGCTTGTCACCAAAGCGGACGGCGAGCTGAAACAGGCTGCCGCCCGGGCCGCTGCCGACTACGGCCACGCCCTTCATCTCATGCGCCCAAAATACGCCGGCGTGGCAGCCGGAGTGAAGCAGGTTTCGGCGCTGGAGGGCAGAGGGATTGTCGAGGCGTGGACGGCCATAGGGCAGTTCCATCGTGCGCTCGCGCAGTCCGGCCAACTGGAAAAATTGCGGCGCAATCAGCTGAAGCGTTGGTTCTGGAACGAGGTACAAGCCGTTCTGGAGGAAGAGATTTCCACCGACGCCAGGATTGCCGCCGAGGCCCGCAAGATCGAGGCGGACATTGCGGCGGGCCGTGCGCTGCCCAATGCTGCTGCGCGCCGGCTCATCCGCCATTTTCGCGCTTCTTGACGCCTCCGGTCTGCCCCCTTATGAGGACCGCTCTTTCGGAGAACCAGTATGTCGCGCCGCTGTGAATTGACCGGCAAGGGGCCCATGGTCGGCCACCATGTCAGCCACGCCAACAACAAGAAGAAGCGGGTGTTCCGGCCCAATCTGCAGACGGTGTCGCTGGCGAGCGAGGCGCTCGGCCAGAAGGTACGGCTTCGTATCAGCATGAACGCGCTGCGGTCGGTCGACCGCTCCGGCGGGCTCGATCCCTTCCTGCTCAAGACGAAGGGAGATGCGCTTTCCACGCGCGCCCTGCGCCTGAAGCGCCTGATCGCGAAGAAGCAGGGCACGCAAAGCAAGGCGGCCTAGCGTTTCATTCGTCATGACCGGGCTTGTTCCCGGCCACCCATGCACACCGTTGCCAATCGTGTTCATGGGGGGCCGCCACAAGGGCGGCCACGACTTACTGGGCGGCGCACGCCTATCTCACGACCTCAAACATCAGCAGCACCGTCCGCTGCAGCAGGTGGTTATAGTTGTCGTCGGAGATCATGTAGAGCAGCGTGTGTCCGGCCGCGTCGCGGCGCAGCGCCAGCCCCTCCATGTTGTCGATGTTCTCGTGCATGGTGAACTTCGCGATCTCCTCGCCTTCGAGCCGCGCGCCGGGTTTCACGGTTGAGGCATCGACTCGCCGCACCGCGATGATCACGCCACCGAGCGGGCCGAAATAGTGCCGTTCCAGCAGATAGAGATCGCGGCCGTCCGGACTCATCGCCGCGTCGGAGATTTCGTAAGGCGCATGCGGCTTCACGCTCAGCGCGCCGTAGTGGACGCCCGCGTCCTTGCCGTCATAGGTGACGAGCCAGGCTGGCATGTCTCCGTTCGCCGCTTGGCCGGTCTCCGCGATCGCCAGCAGCGAATGCGGCTTGAGCATCGTAAGCCCCTCAAGTCCCGAATTCGAATCCAATGTCTTGATGGCATCCGGCATGGAAACCGGTTGAGGATCGGGACCTCTGGTCAGGTCGTATCGCCAGACCCGATGATTGCGCTCGAAGCTGACCAGTACCGGTCCGTCACCCCCCTTTGACGTCAATGCGGCGAGCCCTTCCGCGTCGCCTTCCTTGCCCGCCATCGGCTTGCCGTCGAGATTGTCCATGTCGGCCAACTGGGGATTGTCGATGCCGGTGAGATTTCCCGATTCGTCGTAGACGATGTCGGCGATGAACCAATGCGCCTCGTCCGATTGCGACAGCATCCGTCTACCATCTGAGCTCACGATCAACCCTGACCAGCCGCCAAATCGCGCGTCAGGCGATTCGATCTGCAATCCGCCGCGATAAAGCAATTGACCGACGCGGGACTCCTTGAGATCGGCGGAGGACAGCGGGATCCTGTCGTGGGAGATCGCCACCGCGAACGGCAGGTCCAAGCCTGCCTTGTCCGGGTCGACGACACTCCTGCCATGCGCAGCAATGCCTGACACCACGCACAGCGCAGCAGCGATGGCGCAACGGGCGATACGGCTGCTCATGCGGCTGCGCGAATGCCGCGGCGGCCTATCCTGTGATGCCCCGGATGAGCAAGCCGCGCGCTCTCTTCCGCAAACAACGAGATGAGTTGATCGGTCATCGCCCCGCCGAGCTGCTCAGCGTCGATGATCGTCACTGCACGGCGGTAGTAGCGCGTCACGTCGTGGCCGATGCCGATGGCGACCAACTCGACCGAGGATTTCTCCTCGATATCGAGAATCACGCGGCGCAGATGCTGTTCGAGATAATTGCCGGAGTTTACCGACAGCGTCGAATCGTCCACCGGCGCGCCGTCGGAAATGACCATCAGGATCTGGCGTTGTTCGGGGCGACCCATCAGCCGGTTATGCGCCCACATCAGCGCTTCGCCGTCGATGTTCTCCTTGAGCAGGCCCTCGCGCATCATCAGGCCCAGATTCTTTCGCGCGCGCCGCCACGGCTCGTCCGCGGCCTTGTAGACGATATGGCGCAGATCGTTGAGCCGGCCGGGGTGCGGCGGCTTGCTTTCGGCGATCCAGTGCTCGCGGCTCTGTCCGCCTTTCCAGGCCCGGGTGGTGAAGCCGAGGATCTCCGTCTTCACACCGCAGCGCTCGAGCGTGCGCGCGAGGATATCCGCGCACATCGCCGCCACCATGATCGGCCGCCCGCGCATGGAGCCCGAATTGTCGAGCAGCAGCGTCACGATCGTGTCGCGGAAGTTTGTATCCTTTTCGTGCTTGAAGGAGAGTGGATACATTGGGTCGATGATGATGCGCGGCAGGCGCGCCGTGTCGAGCAGGCCTTCTTCCAGGTCGAATTCCCACGTGCGGTTCTGCTGCGCCATCAGGAGCCGCTGCAGCCGGTTGGCCAGCCGCGCCACCACGCCTTGCATCGCCTGCAATTGCTGATCGAGGAAATTGCGCAGCCGCGAAAGTTCGTCAGGATCGCAGAGATCGGTGGCGCTCACGATCTCGTCGAACTTGGTGGTGTGGATGCGATAGCCCCACTCATCCTGATGGGCGAAGGGCCGCTCGGGCCGGAACGGTCGCATCCCGTCATCGGTCTGCTGCGCGTCGCTTGGCTCGGCCGGCTCGGTCTCCATTTCCGCCGCCGTCTCGTCGCTTTCCTCGCTCTCGGACTCGCTGAGTTCCGCTTCGCTCAGTTCCGATTCGGGATTGGCCTCCGCGCCTTCGCTGCCCTCCTGCCCCTCCGGCTCGCCTTCCGTGTTGTCCTCGCCGGCAGCCTCGGATTCATCGCTTGCCTCGTCTCCCATTTCCAGATCGCGCAAGATCGTGCGGGTGAGTTTCGCGAAAGCCTTTTGGTCGCGCATCGCATTTTCGAGTTTGGCGAGATCGCCTCCCGCACGTTCCTCGATCCACGGCCGCCACAGTTCGACGGCGCGTCTGGCGCTTTCCGGTGGCGCTTCGCCGGTCAGCCGTTCGCGCACCATCATGCCCACGGCGTCAGCCAGCGGCGCGTCGGAACGATCCTTCACTTTGGCCAGTCCTCGCGCGCTGCAGCGCGCTTCCAGATTGGCTGCAAGATTGTCGGCCATGCCTTTCATCGCCAGGGCGCCGATCGCTTCGACCCGCGCCTGTTCCGCCGCCTCGAAGATGGCCGCACTGTCGGTCGATTGCGGCCGGAACTGTTGGTGAATTTTGTTTTCGTGGTAGGCAAGCTTCAGCGCATAGGCATCGCCCGCGCCGCGCACGATGGCAATCTCCGACGGGGGAAGATTTCGCGATGGCAGCGGCAGCCGCGCCTTCTTGCCTTTGAGCGCCGGCGGCTCGGCGGAAAAGTTCACCTCCAGGTCCGGCTCTCCCGCGATGGCGCGCACGGCGGTGCCGACCGCCCGCTTGAACGGCTCCGCAGGACTTTCAGGCTTCATCGGAGGGATGCTCCCATGGCTGAGTCCCTATGGCGCCAGGCAAACGCCGGTGAGGGCGTTCTGCTGGAAGCGCAACGCCGTCGGCGCAGCGGGGGCTTCGCATGCGAAGAAGTACATATACTTGTAGGTGCCGACTTGCTCATGCTCGCCGGCGGCCAAAAGCGCGGTGATGCCGAAATTCTGGGTGCTGCAGGTCTTGTCGAATGTGTTGCCGCTTCCCGACATCGGGTCTTCGAAGCAGAACGCGATCTTGACCGGGTAGTCGCATTTGTTGAGTAGCGCTTCCGGGACGTTCTGCACGCAGGCTGATGCGTTGCGGAAATTGCGCTTGCCGGAATTGAAGGCGATCGAGCCGGCGTGGATGGCCGCCTGGCTTGGCGTCCATCCGCTGCTGACCACTTTGGCGTCGGGCGGAATACCTGCCAATTCATCTTTGTAGTTGCGCGGATCGCAACCCATCGATTCGAAGCCGTGCGAAGTCGCGTACTGAGTCCATTCCTGAAGCGCGGCCTCGTGACCTTGCGGGTCCGCAACGGCAAACGTACCGGAAAACAGATAGATGGTCTTTCCGGCCTTCAGTTCTACGGTGTTGAGTGCAATGCAGGTCTGCGGGTCTGCGTTGGCGCCGCCGGCGAACGCACACAGGACAACGGCAGCAGACCATGTCAGGTTTTGAAGTGTGGCCTTCATGATGGCGCCCGATCGCGCATGAACGTCAAGCGACCAGCACTTTCGCCGCGCTTTCTGGGAGTTCTTCGCCGAACGCGCGCTGGTAGAACTCGGCCACGCTCGCGCGCTCGAGTTCGTCGCACTTGTTGAGGAACGTGAGCCGGAAGGCGAAGCCGATGTCGCCGAAGATCTCCGCGTTTTCCGCCCAGGTCATCACGGTGCGCGGACTCATCACCGTCGACAAATCGCCGTTGATGAAGGCGTTGCGTGTCATGTCCGCCACCCGCACCATGGCCGCAATCTGCTTCTTCTTCTCCGCGCTGGTGGCATAGGAAGGTACCTTTGCCAGCACGATGTTCACCTCGTTATCGTGCGGCAGGTAGTTCAGCGTGGTGACGATATTCCACCGATCCATCTGCCCCTGATTGATCTGCTGCGTGCCGTGATAGAGGCCGGTGGTGTCCCCCAGGCCGATGGTGTTGGTGGTCGAGAACAGGCGGAAGGCCGGATGGGCGCGGATCACCCGGTTCTGATCCAGTAAGGTGAGCTTACCCTGCGCCTCCAGCACCCGCTGGATGACGAACATCACATCCGGCCGCCCGGCGTCGTACTCGTCGAACACCAGCGCCACGGGATGCTGCAACGCCCAAGGCAACAGCCCCTCGCGGAACTCGGTCACCTGCTGCCCGTCGCGCAGTACGATGGCGTCCTTGCCGATCAGGTCGATGCGGCTGATGTGGCTGTCGAGGTTGATTCGGACGCACGGCCAGTTGAGCCGCGACGCCACCTGCTCGATGTGGGTGGATTTCCCGGTGCCGTGGTAGCCTTGGATCATCACGCGCCGGTTGAAAGCAAAGCCCGCGAGAATAGCCAGCGTGGTGTCGCGGTCGAAGCGGTAGGCGGCGTCGTGATCCGGCACGTATTCGTTGCCGCGGGAAAACGCCGGCACTTTCATGTTGGCGTCGATGCCAAAGGTCTCGCGCACGTCCACTGTAAGATCGGGCGCGGTCGCGCTTTCGAGGCCCTGAGGCTCCATGTTCATGTCTTTAGATCCGGCTCACGACTAGGCGGGGACCGCCGCTTGTAGGGGAGGGCGCCCGCGCCCTAGGTCAGCCCCGACGCGCGGAGCACGCCATAGGCCTTGATAACCTGCTTCAGACGCTCCTCAGCGCCCCGATCGCCGCCGTTTGCGTCGGGATGAAACCGCTTCACAAGTTCCTTATACCTCGCCTTTATCTGGTGCAAGGTGGCGCTAGCGTCAAGATTGAGCACATCGAGAGCCCGCTCCTGCATGCCGGTCACGTGCCGCTCAGGCGGGCGCGGCGGGACTCTTTCGGAGGTGCTAGAAAACACGCCCAGACCGTCATCGAACTGATGGTTCGCAAATCCGTTGTGAGGCCGCGCTGTCCGCTTGCCGAGTGGCCAAGTCGGGCGATGGCCGATCATTGCTTCGTCCCGGAACGCCTCGATTTGCGCCTCGCTCATGCCGCGGAAGTAGTCCCAGGATTCGTTATGCGCCCGGGCGTGCTCCAGGCAGAACCACAGATGTTCGTTGAGATGGTCCCGCGACCTGGGAACCGGATGGCTGCCTTCCTTGGCGCAATCGGGGCGCGCGCAGGCACGCGCGGACGGTTTCGGTTCCGGCCGCTCCGGCTTGATCCGGATGTCCCGCTTGAAGCGCGAATGGACTGCCCGCTGCATCGCCAAATTATGGGCGGGAAGTCTGAAAAAACAAGAAAATGAAATGCTTGACATTGCCCTGGGAAGCGCGGGAGGGAACGTTCATGGGCGCCGCCGACATCATAGCGCAGAAGCTGACCGCCGCATTCTCGCCCAGCGAATTGTCGGTCGAGGACGAGAGCGCGCGGCACGTCGGTCATGCCGGAGCCCGTCCCGAGGGCGAAACGCATTTCCGCGTTTACATCGTCTCACGCAGCTTCAAGGGACTGAGCCGCGTCGAGCGTCATCGCCAAATCAACAAAGTCCTTGCCGACGAGCTGCGTACCAACATTCACGCACTTGCGATTACGGCGCTTGCGCCGCAGGAATCGAAGTAGCTTCGCGGGGCTGATCGCCGCGCGTGTTCGGTGGGATGATCCGCAGGGCGGTGATCTGGTTTCTGTGCCGCCGCAGGATTTCAAATTTGAAGCCATAGAACGCAAAGCGCTGCCGCGGCTCCGGAATGGTGCGGGCTTCGTGGATCACCAGACCGGCGATGGTGGTGGCTTCCTCGTCCGGCAGGTTCCAGTCGAACTCGCGGTTGAGTTCTCGGATCGGGGTGGCGCCGTCGACAATGTATGAGCCGTCAGCCTGCGGCCGGACGCTCTTGCGCATGGCGGCTTCGTGCTCGTCGGGAATGTCGCCGAAGATCTCGTCGAAAATGTCCTCGCGTGTAATTAGGCCTTGCAGTCCGCCATATTCATCCACCACCAGTGCGAAATGCGAGCGCCGTTCGCGGAACGCGGCCAGCTGTTCCTCCAACGTGGTGGTATCGGGCACGAACCAGGGCGGCGTCATCAGCGATAGAATATCCAGCCCCTCAAGCGAGCCTTTGCGGTGTACGAATTCTCTCACCACATCCCTGGTGTGCAGGACTCCGATGATGTTGTCTGCGGCCTCGCGCCAAACCGGCACGCGGGCATGACTGGACTCAATCAAGTCGTTGAAAATCTGCTGCTGCGGCTGGTCGGCCTCGATCGCGACCATGTTCTTGCGATGGATCATGACGTCGGCCACCTTGAGCTCGCGCAAGTCGAGCACGCCGCTGAGCATGTCGCGATGCTCGCGCTCGACGCCGCCTTCCCGGTGATGCACTTCCACCGTGCCGCGGATTTCCTCGTGCGGTTCCACGAACGGCTCGGCTTCCAGACGGGTAATTCCCAGCCATCCCAGAATGCGCCAGACCAGCTGCTGCACGATCCCGACGATAGGGGCGAGAACGCCAACCGTCAGGCGCAGAAGCCAGGCGACATTCAACGCCCACCGATCGGTGCGGGCGATGGCGAGCGTCTTCGGAAGAATTTCTGCGAAGATGAGCACAATCAGCGTCACCACAACCGCGGTGATCGCAACCGCGCGCTCGCCGAAGCGCGACGCCAGCGCTGCGGTGGCCAGCGACGAGATCAGAATATTGAGGAACGTATTGCCGAACAGGAGCGCGCCGATCATCCGCTCCTTGTCCGCGACCAGCCGATTCACTTCTCGTGCTGCGACCGATCCCTCCTTCTCCAACTGATGCATGCGGGCGCGGGAGACCGCCGTGAGCGCCGTTTCCGAGCCTGAGAAAAAGGCGGAAACAACGATCAGCACGGCAATCACGAGCAGAAACAGAATGAGCGACATGGCGGTTCCTCGATGCCGCGGTTCCTGCGGCCGTCGTTATATAGACCGAATCGGCGTGGTCTGAGCTATTGGGCGAGCACGGCCCGAACGGCCTCCGCCGGCACGTCGTTCGATAAGAACGTTTCCCCAAGGCGGCGCGCCAGAACGAATTTGAGCCGGCCCGCGTCGGATTTCTTGTCCCGCTGCATGAATTCGAGAAGCCGTTCGGGCGCGGGACGCTCGCCGGCGAAATCGTCGATTGCCGTGGGCAGCCCGACCGCCTTCAGGTGCCGAATCAGACGTTCGGCTTCGGCACCCGGGGAATGCCCCAACCGTTCGGAGAGCCGGAACGCGAGCACCATGCCGACGGCCACCGCTTCCCCATGCAGCAGTGTGCCGGAGTAATTCGTTGCCGCTTCCAGCGCATGGCCGAAGGTGTGACCCAGATTGAGCAGGGCGCGCTCGCCGAACTCGTGCTCATCGCGCGCGACGATTTCGGCCTTCATCCGGCAGCAATGGGCAACCATGCGGGCGAGAGCCGCTTCGTCGCCCGCCAGCGCCGCCGCGCCATTCGTTTCCAGCCATGCGAAGAATTCGACGTCGCGCAGCGCGCCGTATTTTACCACTTCCGCATAGCCGGCCAGCAATTCGCGGCGGGGCAGGGTCGCGAGAACGGAAATGTCGGCCAGCACGATTCTTGGTTGGTGAAACAATCCGATCAGGTTCTTGCCCTCTGGCACATCAATGGCGGTCTTTCCGCCCACAGAAGAATCCACCTGCGCCAGCAATGTCGTCGGCAACTGCGCGTAATTGACGCCGCGTTTCAGCATGCCCGCGGCAAAGCCGGTGAGGTCGCCGATCACGCCGCCCCCGAGTGCAACGATGAGGCCGCTGCGCTCGACCCCAAGGCTCAGCAGTTCGCGACACACCTTCTCCAGTCCGGCAAAACTCTTTGTTTCCTCTCCCGGCGGAAGGACAACCGGCGCGGCATCGATATTCCGGGCGTGTAGAGAATTCAAAACAGCATCAAGGTGAAGCGGGGCGACATTCGCGTCCGTCACCACCGGCACCAGCCCGTGCGCGAATGGCGCCAGCAACGATCCCGAACGCGCCAGCAATCCTGCGCCGACATGGATGTCGTAGCTCCGCGGCCCGAGCGCGACAGAAACCGTCTGGGTCATTCCAGCATTTCGCGTTCGTTCAATGCCGCCAGGATGCGCTCGACGCTAGCGCCGTGCGGTCCGTCTTCGCCCGGCACGGCGAGGTCGGCCTCCCCATAAACGGCCTCCCGCTCCCGGAACAGCTGGCTGAGGATTTCCTTTGCGTCCCCGTTGCGCAGCAATGGCCGGGTATCCCGTCGCTTGACGCGGGCAACGAGCACCTCGAGGGGAACATTGATCCAAACCGAAAGGGCAGCATCCTTGATGCGCGCACGGGTATCGTCGTCGATGAAGGCCCCGCCTCCGGTCGCCAGCACGTGCGGCTGCTCGCCCAAAAGCCGCGCGATGACCTTGCGCTCGCAATCGCGAAATGCGGTTTCCCCGTAGCGATCGAAGATTTCGGTGATGGAGCAGCCAGCCGCCGCCTCGATTTCGCCATCGGCGTCGCGAAACGGCACGTCCAGCTTGGCCGCCAGTCTGCGCCCCAGCGAACTCTTGCCTGCGCCCATCATGCCGACGAGCGCCACGGTGCGTTTCAACCGGCCCATGGGGATTCGCTTACAGGGCAAAATGCCGCCTGCCAACCGCCTTGCCCTTGGGCGGCGCTTTCCGCACAAATTGGTGCATGAGCAGATATGTCGGCCATGAAGGCGGGATGGGTTGGACGGCCCGGATTCTATTGGCGATCATCGTCCTCGTGATTCTCGGAGCCGTCGGTCTTGGCATTTACGCCGGCACCCTCAAGCCCCCGCACCAGACCTACACTGTGGTCATTCCGAACTCGCGCTTCCCGAGCTGAACGGGGACGTCGTGGCTGACCGGGGCCTACCGGCCGCTGGCGCGCGGCTGATCGAGAGTTTTCTCGACATGATGAGCGCCGAGCGGGGCGCCAGCGCCAATACGCTTGCCGCCTATCGCCGTGACCTCCTGGATTTTGGGGCGGCGCTCGCGCGCGGCCCCCGCGATTTCCGGGCCGCAACCGCGGCGGACAGCAAAAGCTACGTCGCGTCGCTCTCCGGACTGGCGGCTTCGACGCAGGCGCGGCGGCTGTCGTCGCTGCGGCAATTCTTCGCCTTCCTGTATAGCGAGGGACTGCGGCGCGACGATCCCACCGGCACCATCGAAGCGCCACGGCGCGAGCGGCCCCTGCCCAAGGTTCTGTCCCGCGCGGACATCGATTTGCTCATTTCAACAGCCGGCGAGAAGAAGAATGCGGACGGCCTGCGACTCACCTGCGTTCTGGAAATTCTGTATGCGTCCGGTTTGCGCGTTTCCGAGCTGGCGATGTTGCCGCTTTCGGCGGCCCGCAACCGGGATGGTTTTTTGCTGGTGAGAGGAAAGGGCCGGAAGGAACGGCTCGCGCCACTCAATGCGCCGGCGCGAAAAGCGATTACCGCGTATCTGAAAATTCGCGACGAATTTCTGCCCAAAGGGGCGGCCGAGTCCAGGTATCTGTTTCCTTCGCGCAGCCGCGAAGGTCACCTGACGCGCCGCCGCCTCCATCAAATGCTGAAGGAATTGGCCGTCAAAGCGAACATCGATCCCGAGAAGCTTTCGCCGCACGTGCTGCGTCATGCGTTTGCGACGCATCTCGTGGAGGGCGGTGCGGATTTGCGCAGCGTACAGACGATGCTCGGCCACGCGGACATCGCGACGACCCAGATCTATACCCACGTCGCAAATGAGCGGCTGCGCGAGGTGGTTCATTCGGCGCACCCGCTGGCCAAGGCGAAGCGCCGCGCCTGAGTTCAGGCGGCCCGGTTGATCGGCCATATTATACTTGACGGACTTGGCGGTGGCGGTAGCTGGCGGCTCTATCCGGGAACGGCCAGGATTTAGCGGGAAATAGCGGGAAATGGTGAGAATTGTCTGCAAACCCTAACCTCGCCTTTAGTGCTTGTGGCCATAGATTGGCATTCTTGGTCTCTTCGGGAGAGAAAGAATGCACAAATCGTGGGCGTTGTGCCTTCCGCTATTCGCGCTGGGTAGCGACCCTGCTTTTGCAGTCAACACGCTCAAGGATTGGGACGGACAACAATTTGTCGAGCAGTTCGGCTGCCCTGACACGCAAACCTATGGACAAGTCATCTCTGTGCGAAGGACAGTACACCACTTGAACAAATTCGCGTTCGAGTTGGCAAATGGTGAGCTCTTCGGTCCAGACCCCCGCTCAATGGTCGTGCGCGGCGAGGTGTACGCGTGGGATGGTTCAAAGGCAGCCGGACCGGCCCTATATGAATCAAACCCGCGGACAATCTCCTACCCGTATGACGATTTGAATTTCCACAAGGAGACTTTCCGGCCGTCAATGCTGAGCCTGCTGCCGGGGAAGTACATCGTCTTTCTGAGCATCGCAAAGGACTATCAGCAGTGTGGCAGTCCCGCCTTCGGCTACGAGTTGAAGTGGGGTGCCGTGGACGGCAGCGCCTACAATGGAGGCAGCTTCTACTACCAGAACGACACTGGGTATGGCGCGTCTGCGTGGACGACCTTTCCGTGGGCAGCCACACACGGCGATCTCGCATTCACGGCCGACCTCACGCCATAGGTGCTTCCCCTAGAGGGGGTGCGCTTTTGGTATCGCCTTGCCCATGCGCGCTGACGTGGGGGTGACCGTGTTGCCTATCGATTTCGACAAGCTGGACGAAAACGTCCAGAACATGATCTCACAGCTTCAGATTGACGTTCACGATCATCGTTGGCGACAGCAACCAGGCCTGGGAGCATTTTTCTCCCATTTGACGGTTTGTTGACACCCGGAAGGTCAATTGCCACGTTCCGGTGGGACGGCGACCGTGCAACGCCCCGCCGCGCGGCGCCTGTCCTTTGAAGGCTCATGCATACCTATCTGGATTTCGAGTGTCCCATCGCCGACCTCGAGGGCAAGATCGTAGAGCTGCGCCAGCTCGCCGCGCAGGATCCCTCGATGAACATCGACGACGAGGCGAAGCGGCTACAGGCCAGGGCCGACCAGCTGCTGCGCGACACTTACGCGAAGCTCACGCCGTGGCAAAAGGCGCTGGTGGCGCGCCATCCCGCGCGCCCGCACTTTTCGCACTACGTGAGCGGTCTCATCGACGAATTCACGCCCTTGGCCGGTGACCGGCTGTTCGGCGAGGATCGGGCCATCGTGGCGGGGCTCGGTCGATTCCGGGGCCAGGCAGTCGCGATTGTCGGCCAGGAGAAGGGCGACGATACCAAGAGCCGCGTGGCGCACAATTTCGGCATGGCGATGCCGGAAGGCTACCGCAAGGCGCAACGCCTGTTCGATCTCGCCGACCGTTTCGGATTGCCGGTCATTTCATTTGCGGACACGCAAGGCGCCTATCCCGGCGTGGGCGCAGAGGAGCGGGGGCAGGCCGAAGCCATTGCGCGCTCGACGCAGGCCAGCCTTGCGTTGCGCGTGCCGTTTGTTGCGATGATCATTGGAGAAGGCATGTCCGGCGGCGCGCTCGGCATTGCGGTCGCCAATCGTGTTTATATGCTGGAGCATTCGATCTATTCGGTGATCTCGCCGGAAGGCTGCGCGTCCATTCTCTGGCGCAGCGCCGATAAGGCGCAGGATGCCGCCGCGGCGCTAAGAATCACCGCCCAGGATTTGCTGAACCTGAAAGTGATCGACGGCATCGTGCCGGAACCGGTGGGCGGCGCACATCGCGCTCCGGAAGCCGCTATTCAGGCGGTCGGTGACACCATTGATCGCGCTTTGCACGAGATGCACAATCTCTCGCCCGACGAAGCCCGTCGCCAGCGCCGTGATAAATACCTCGCCATCGGCCGTAGTCTGTCTGCTTAAAGCGTGCGCGCAAACGTCCGGATATCATTCATCAAGTCCTCCGGGCGTTCGAGGGCGGCGAAGTGGCCGCCTTCGGCAAAATCCGTCCAGTGCGTCACGTTCATGTGCCGCTGCACGAGACTGCGCGGCGGGAAGGGAATGAGATCAATCGGGAATGCTGCAATCCCAACGGGCTTCTCGATCCGTGCGTGGTTTGGCACCGGGGGACCACCGGGATCTTCCGCCAGTCCGCGATAAAGCCACGTCGCGGTATTGAAGGTGCGCGTGACGAGATAGATCATCACATTGGTGAGCAGCTGATCCTTCGTGTAGATGGTCTCAAACCCTTTGCGCGTATCGGACCAGCCGTGGAACTTCTCCACGACCCAGGCGCACGCCCCCACGGGCGAATCCATCATCGCGTAGGAGAGCGTCTGCGGCTTGGTGGTGTGCTCGCGGAAATAGGCCCCTTCCAGTTCGAACAGTTGCGCGGCGCGCGCCGCATATTCCTTCTCCTCGGATGTTTCCGGGTGCACGCCAGGCGAGCGCCAGCCGAACATGTTCAGGTGCGCCGCCTTGCAGCCTTTGCCTTCGTACGCCATCCAACCGGAAATGGCGCTGCCCCAGTCGCCACCCTGCGCGATGTAGCCGGGCAGCCCCAGCACATCCGTCATCAGCCGATCGAAATACCGCGCCACGGTGCGCGGCCCGATGGGTCGCTCCGGCTTACCCGACCAGCCGTAGCCCGGCAGGGAAGGCACGATGACGGTGAAAGCGTCCCTTGGATCGCCGCCGAAGCGCTCGGGATGTGCAAGCTTTTCGATGATGTGCAGGAATTCGAACACCGATCCGGGCCAGCCATGGCTCAAGATCAGGGAGCTAGGCGATGGGCCCGAACCTTCTTCGCGATAGAAGTGAATGTCGAGGCCGTCCACATCGGCGATGAACTGTGGAAACCGGTTCAGCTCCGTTTCCCATTTCCGCCAGTCGTACTCTTCCGCCCAATAGGCGCAGAGCCGCTGCATGAAGACGAGATTGGCGCCGTAGGCCCATGAGTCCTCCAGCCCCGGCCCGCGCGGCGCCTCGTGCCAGTCATACCCGCGCACTTTCGCACGAATCGCGTCGAGCGTGGTTTGCGGCACCTCAATGCGAAATGGCTGAATCGTCATTCGCTCTCCCGGACTACCCAAATCCCCTGGCGTCTACCACCAGCCGCGCCATTTGAACCATGCCATCGGCAGCACGGTCGAGATCACGATCAGGAACAGACCCCATTCATAACCCCACGACCAATTGTATTCCGGCTGGTTGTGAAAGTTCATGCCATAAACACTGGCGATCAGCGTCGGCGGAATGCCCACGACCGACACGATCGTGAGCACCTTGAAAATGTCGTTCTGTTCGGTGTTGATGAAGCCGAGCACCGCATCAAGCAGAAACTGCACTTTGTTGGACAGGTGAATTTCAAAATCGTTCAGCGACTGCAGGTCCTGTCCGGCGGTGCGCAGCCGTTCCGCGATTCCGTTGACAATCCAATCTTTGCCCTTGTCGAGCGCGTAGGGAATGATGCGTTCAAGGCCGAGCAGACTTTCCCGAATCTGGGAGAGCTTCTCGCCCGATTCACCCACCGCCACCAGAATCTCCCGCAGCGCGCGGTTGGAGCGCGCGATGTTGCGCGGCCGCTTGCTGCCGTAATTGCGGAAAACGCGGTGGGACACGCCATTCAGGTCGAGCCCGATCTGCTCCAGCGCATCGGCGGCATAGTCGGTGATACCCTCGATCAGCGTGGCGAATACCTCGGTACTGGTGTTCGCGCCCCCTTCCTTGTTGAAGCGGTCGATCGCGGTATCGAAGCCGTGCAGATGCGTGTAGCGGACCGTGACGAGCATTTCCCCGGTTAGAACGAAGCCGAGGGCGGTCGGGGCGTCCTCGCCTTCGTGGGCGACGACCGGCATGTTCAAATGAATTGTGCCGTTCTGGACCGAAAGACGGCTCGAGGATTCGATCTCCTCCAATTCGGCGCGGGAAGGCACGCGAATGTGGAATTGTGACTGGACCTGCGCCACTTCTTCGGGCGTCGGATTGTAGAGATCGATCCAGAGCGGCGTACCGCTGGCGGAACGGCAAAGACTGAGCATCTCGAAATCTCGGCAAGAATCAGAATGATGCTATGCCACGCGCGAGCTCCGATATACCGACAATGGCTGCCCTGCGGATTGCGGATTGTTCATCCCGGGTGCCGATGCGGCGCGGAGCCGGCGCGAGCTAGACCAGTGCGCCGTGGCAGTGCTTGAACTTGCGGCCTGAGCCGCAAGGGCAGGGCGCGTTGCGTTGCACCTTTCCCCAGGTCGAAGGATCGTTCGGATTGACCGGCACGTCGTCGAGACGCGAGATGCGCTGGCGGACCGGCTCAAACGGCGCCATTTCGTCTTCGCCGGTGAGCGGATCGATGTGGGAGGCCTGCATCGGCCCCGGCGCGAATTCAAGCGGCGGCGGCGGCGCTTCGATATTGATCTGGAGGTGCATCAGCTGCCGCACCACGTCGGTTCGCATCTTCGCGAGCAGCGCCTCGAACAACTCGAAAGCTTCGCTCTTGTATTCGTTGAGCGGGTCCCGCTGTCCGTAGCCGCGCAAGCCCACGTACTGCCGAAGATGGTCGAGGTTGACGATATGCTCGCGCCAATCGTGATCCAGCGTCTGCAGCAGGATGCTTTTTTCGATGTAGCGCATCAGGTCGGAGCCGACGTTTGCCGCACGCTCAGCGGCGCGCGTGTCCACGGCCTTCAGGATGCGATCGCGCACTTCTTCGTCCGCAATGCCCTCTTCGCGGGTCCAGTCGACGATCGGCAGGTCGACTCCGAAAATCTTGGAGATTTCCTCATGCAGGCCGGCGGCGTCCCATTGTTCGGCATAGGCCTTTTCCGGAATGTGGCGGGCGACCAGATCCTCCACGACCTGCGCGCGGAAGTCAGAGATCTGATCGCTGACGTCCTCGGCGCGCATGATCTCCCTGCGCTGCTCGAAGATGACCCGGCGCTGATCGTGCTGGACGTTGTCGTATTTCAGGATGTTCTTGCGGATTTCGAAGTTGCGTGCCTCGACCTTCTGCTGCGCCTTCTCCAGTGCCTTGTTTACCCAGGGATGGGCGATCGCCTCGCCCTGCTCGAGGCCGAGGCGCGTCAGGATCGCGTCCATGCGCTCTGACCCGAAAATGCGCATCAGGTCATCCTGCAAACTGAGAAAGAACTTGGACGCGCCCGGATCCCCCTGGCGGCCAGACCGGCCGCGGAGCTGGTTGTCGATGCGGCGACTCTCGTGGCGCTCGGTGCCGACGATGTAGAGACCGCCAGCCGCGATAACGCGTTCTTTGTCGGCGGCGACTTGGGCGCGGATCTCCTCGATGCGTGGAGTAAGCTCGGCTTCATCGATCACACCGCCAAGCTCGTTCTTGATTCGCATGTCGGCATTGCCGCCGAGCTGAATGTCG
>DIZC01000001.1:271-43718 GCA_002429315.1 Alphaproteobacteria bacterium UBA6038 | reverse complement strand
CTCGACGACCAGGAGTTCGTCGTCGCCTTCGAGACCGACGAGCCCGCCGCCTTCCTCGACCTCGTCCAGCGCCTGCGGACCACCGAGGCCTCGCGCTACACCTGTCTCTTATAGCTCGAGGATGCCGCCGAAATCGCGCGGCTCCTGGGCTGCAAGTACGAGACGGTGGAGATCGAGCCGGCGGTGGCGGCGTTTACGGATTCTCTCAGGGGCACCTTCGCCGGCCGTGCGGTGGACACGACGGAAGAGAACATTCAATCGCGCATCCGCGCCGTCATTCTGATGGCCATCTCCAACAAGTTCGGGCCAATGGTGCTGACCACCGGCAACAAGAGCGAGATGAGCGTAGGCTACGCCACGCTCTATGGCGACATGTGCGGCGGCTACAACGTGCTGAAGGACGTCTACAAGACGGAAGTGTTCCGGCTGGCCCGCTGGCGCAACGCGAATTTCCCGAAGGGCGCGCTGGGGCCGCCGGGGCGCGTGATGCCCGACAACACGATCGCGCGGCCGCCGAGCGCGGAACTGCGCGCGGGCCAGCGCGACGAGGATTCGCTGCCGCCGTACGAAATCCTCGACGGCATTCTCGAAATGCTGGTGGAAGGCGAGATGTCGTTCGAGCAGGTATGCGCAAAAGGCTACCACCCCGCCACCGTGAAGCGGATCGAGCAGCTGCTGTACGTGTCGGAATACAAGCGCCGGCAGGCGCCGCCGGGGGTGAAGATCACGCGCCGCAATTTCGGCCGCGACCGGCGCTACCCTATTACGAACGCGTTTCGCGACGCGCGGGACGCATGACGGCCTTCCCCCTTCCGTCTCGCATTCGCTACGCTCATGCGAGCCACCTCCCCCGTAAACGGGGGAGGATAATTGCTGCCGAATGCGCTGATCTTATCCTCCCCCGCTTGCGGGGGAGGTGCCGAGCGAGCAGTTCGCACGCGAGGCGGAAGGGGGGCGCATGAGCGGCGCCATCGTCCGCTTTGCGCCATCGCCGACCGGATTGCTGCATGTCGGCAATGCGCGGACGGCGGTGTTGAACTGGCTGTTTGCGAGGAAAAATGGCGGCAAGTTCCTCCTGCGCATCGACGACACCGACACCGAGCGCAGCAAGCCGGAATACGAGCAGGCGATCGTCGAGGACATGAACTGGCTCGGCCTCAGCCACGATCTGTTCGCCCGGCAGAGCGAACGTGCCGAGGCGCACCACGCGGCTGCGGAGAAACTGAAGACGAGCGGACGCCTGTATCCCGCTTATGAATCCGCCGACGAACTGGAGCGCCGCCGCAAGCGGCAGATCGCGGCCGGCAAGCCGCCGGTCTACGACCGGGCCGCGCTGAATCTGTCGGCGGAAGATCGCGCCAGGCTGGAAGGCGATGGCCGCCGCCCGCACTGGCGCCTCAAGCTGTCGCAAACGAAAGTCCGCTGGCACGATCTGGTGCGAGGCGACGTCGAGATCGATACCGCGCACCTCTCCGATCCGGTCCTCGTCCGCGAGGACGGCCGCTTTCTCTACACACTGCCCTCCGTTGCCGACGATATCGATTTCGCCATTACCCATATCGTGCGCGGCGAGGATCACGTCACCAACACGGCGGTGCAGATCGAGATTTTCCAGGCGCTCCGCGCGGCCGTGCCGGTGTTCGCGCATTTCCCGCTCCTGGTAGGAAGCGGCGGAGAAGCGCTGTCGAAGCGCCTGGGCTCGCTGTCGCTTCAGGAGATCCGCAACGACGGCATCGAGCCGCTGGCGCTCGCCTGCTATCTGGCGAAGACCGGCACTTCCGATCCGATCGAGCTCAGGCCGTCGCTGGAGGCGCTGGCGCAGGAATTCGCGTTCGAGAAGATCGGCCGCGCGCCGGCCCATTTCGATCCCGCGGAGCTGAAGAGCCTCAATGCGAAGCGACTGCATTCTCTTCCGTATGCGGAGGTTCGCGACCGGCTTGCCGCGCTCGGTATTCCGGCGACGGAGGCGTTCTGGGAAGCGGTGAAGCCGAATCTCGTGCGCCTCTCCGACGCGGCAGACTTGTGGACGCTGGTTGCCGGTCCCGTTGCGCCTCTCATCGAAGACGCGACTCTTCTCGCCAAGGCGGCCGAACTCCTGCCGGCGGAGCCGTGGGACGACTCCATCTGGCCGGGATGGACCAAGGCGGTCTCCGACGCCACCGGTGCCAAGGGCCGCGCGCTGTTCCATCCGCTACGGCTCGCGCTTACCGGTCGCGACAGCGGACCGGAAATGAAGAAGCTGCTGCCGCTGATCGGTCGCGCGCGGGCGATGGCGCGGCTCAAAGGGGAATCGGCGTGATCTCTCCCATTGCAGTCGGTTGTTTCTGTGGCGGATGAGCCTGCAACCGCTCCTCCTTTGCCCCATTCGCATGCCGGACATATCCGTGGACCCGCTTGCCGCTTCCGTGAAAATCCGTTGAGTTACCGCCATGACCCTGCGCCTTTACAACACGCTGACGCGCCGCAAAGAGGAGTTCGTCCCGCTCGATCCGGCGAACGTGCGCATGTATGTGTGCGGGCCGACGGTTTACGACTACGCACATATCGGCAATGCGCGGCCGGTGATCGTGTTCGACGTGCTGTTCCGGCTGCTACGCCACCTGTATGGCGCGGAGCACGTCACCTATGTGCGCAACATCACCGACATCGACGACAAGATCAACGCGCGCGCGCTCGAGCGGCGGGGCGCGCGCAACGTGCCGGTGCTGGATGTCCTGCGGGAACTCACGGAGGAGACGCAGGCGCAGTATTTGGCCGACGTGACGACGCTCGGCAATCTCCCGCCCACGCACACGCCGCGCGCGACCGACCACGTGCCGCAGATGATCGCCATGATCGCGGCGCTGATCGAGGGCGGGCACGCCTACGCGGCGAACGGCCATGTGCTGTTCGACGTCGCCTCCAAGTCGGATTACGGCAAGCTGTCGCGCCGGCCGCTCGACGAGATGATCGCCGGCGCGCGGGTGGAGGTGGCGCCCTACAAGAAGAACCCGATGGATTTCGTGCTGTGGAAACCGTCGGACGAGAACACGCCAGGCTGGAAGTCGCCGTGGGGCAGGGGGCGGCCCGGCTGGCACATCGAATGCTCGGCAATGGCCGGCGACTACCTCGGTGAGACGTTCGACATTCACGGCGGCGGCATCGACCTGCTGTTTCCCCATCACGAAAACGAAATCGCGCAAAGCGAATGCGCGCATGATGGCCATCCACTGGCGAAGGTGTGGATGCACAACGGCTTTCTGCAGGTCGAGGGCGAGAAGATGTCGAAATCCCTCGGCAACTTCGTAACGATTCACGACCTGCTGAAGGACTGGCCGGGCGACGTGCTGCGTGTAAACATGCTTAAGCGGCACTATCGGCTGCCAATGGATTGGACTGTGATTGGCATGACTGAAAGTCGCAATCTCCTGTTCGAATGGCTAGGACAGCTGACCCAAGAAGTTGCAGATGCTGTTCGCCTGGAGCCAGGTAGATATGTCAGTGCCGACTTCGTTGAAGCACTCGCAGATGACTTAAACACGCATAGCGCACTCCAAGAGGTCCACAGGCTCCGAAATGTTGCTGCTCATAAGCCGTCACGAGGAGCGAAGCTGACACTTGCCGATTCGTTGCAGCTGATTGGGCTGCTGCCATTTAATGTGTCACAATCAATTCAAGACCTGTTTCCAAATCCTTCAGCGGACAACAACGAAATCGCGCGCGCCATCGAGGCGCGCAATGCGGCACGGGCGGCAAAGAACTTTGCCGAAGCCGATCGCATCCGCGACGACCTTCTCGCGCAAGGCATCCAGCTGAAAGACTCGCCTTCCGGCACCACCTGGGAGGTGAAGCGCTGACGCCTCCTGCGCCTCCGTCAGTTCGCTCCCACCCTCCCCTTGAGGGAGGGTCGAAAAATTCGCGCGCCTGGCGCCTGGCTATCGACGAGGGATCGCAAAGCAGGCGCGAGAATTTTTCGGGGAGGGGTCAATTCCATAGTCTGCGGCTTTCACCCCTCCCCGAAATTCCTCTCGTGCCGCTGCGCGGCTCTCGAGAAATTTCGACCCTCCCTCAAGGGGAGGGTGGGACGTCGGTATGACGGCTATGAGAAGCTTCGACACCATCGGAAACTCCCGCGAAGCAGCTTCCGCCGAGATAGCAGCCGCAGGAGAAACCGGCGCGCCTTTGGAAGGCGCGGATGCATCGCTTCAGGCGGACGATTTGGCGGGCATTCTCTACGCAGGGCTCGCCTATGCCGCATGGGGAATCGTGCCGATCTATTGGCGGTGGCTTGCGAATGTGCCGCCGTTCGAAATCACCGTCCACCGCGTGCTGTGGTGCGCGCTGTTCGTGGTGGCCGTGTCGTTTGTCCGTAGACGGAGTACCCATCTGTTATCGCTGATCTGCAACACCCGCTTGCTCGCCACTCTTACGCTCACCAGCATTCTCATCAGCACCAACTGGCTGATCTACATCTACTGCGTGTCCTCGCATCAATTGGTGGAGGCGAGCCTCGGCTACTACATCGTGCCGCTGATCTCCATTGCACTCGGCGTCACCCTGTTCAGCGAGCACATGTCCCGCCTCAGGTTGTTTGCGGTGGGATTGGCGGGCGCGGCCGTCCTGCTCAAGACGGTGGAAGTCGGCCACATCCCCTGGATTGCGCCGGCGCTGGCGCTGTCGTTCGGCTTCTACGGGTACTTCCGCAAGCGCGCCAATGTGGACGCGATGGACGGCCTCACCATCGAAACGCTCATCCTGTTCCCCTTCACGCTCGCGCTGGTCCTCTTCTGGTCCGTCTCCGGCATGGGCGCCTTCCGCCTCTCGCACCCCTCCACCGATGCGCTGCTGATCCTCGGCGGCCCGCTGACCGCCGTGCCGCTGGCCATGTTCGCGGCTGGCGCCCGCCGCATCCGGCTGACGACGCTCGGGTTCCTGCAATATCTCGCGCCGTCGATCACCCTTACGCTCGCCATCTTCGGGTTCGGCGAGCGCTTCACCTGGCTTGACGCGATCACCTTCGGCTGCGTGTGGACGGCGCTGGTGATCGTCGCGGCCGAAGGCCACATCAGCCGGGCACGAACGCCGCGTCTGCGAGGTTCCGTTCCATGATGGCCATCGCCTCGTCGGGGTCCGAAGCAATCCGGTAAAGCTCATGCACGTCCTGGCGCGCAAATCCGGACGCGATATGATGATCGAGCAGGGCCTTCAGCGGCTCGAAAAAGCCGCCGACGTTCACGATGACAATCGGCTTGCCGTGCTGCTCCAGCTGCGCCGCGGTGAGGACCTCGAAGAACTCGTCCAGCGTGCCAAGCCCGCCGGGAAGAATGATGAATCCGCTCGCCATTGCCATCATGCGGTCCTTCCGCTGGTAAAGGTCCGGCGTGATGATGAGCTCTTCGGCGGATTTCAGCGGCGGCTCGAGCGCGCGGAGGAATTCCGGCAGGACGCCGATCACCGGCGCGCCGGCGTCGCGTGCGGCCCGCGCCACCTGGCCCATCAGGCCCAGGCCGCCGCCGCCGAACACCAGCGAAAATCCTTTTGCGGCAATCAGCCGTCCCAGTTCTCGTGCCGCTTCGCCGTAGGCTTCCGCGTGGCCCATCGAGGAGCCGCAGAACACGCAGATCGTTCTATTCACCACATGATGTAGAGGGTTATGCATGAATTGCTCTGTCTCGATGCCCGGTTTGGGATTGCAGCCGGCGGCGCATGTTTCTAAATGGCTTGGCACACGCAATCGTTTCGTGAAGTCACCCAGAGGTTGGCCTTGGCCAGAGCACTCGTCATCCTTGCCGCGCTGGCGGTCGTTGCCCTGGTCGCGGGGTTTCTGCTGTTCGGCAACACAAATTTGGGACATTGAGGCATGGCGAGGCTGCTGACCGAGGAAGGCGACGGCGCACCTTCGCTGCGGCCGCTGTGGATGATCCTCCCCTACCTGTGGCCCAAGGGCTATACGGGGCTGAAGGCGCGCGTTGCCGCGTCTGTTGTCTGTCTTCTGCTGGCGATCCTCGCGACGACGGCCTTCCCGCTGTTCATGGGCTGGATCACCAATCAGCTCATCCGCAAGCCGCCGGTCACCATTGCCCTTTTGACCACGGTGGCGCTGATCGGCGGCTATGTTCTGGCGCGGATCCTCATGCAGACCTTCGCGCAGCTGCGCGACGGCATCTTCGCCAAGGTGCAATATCACGCGCTGCGCGAGGTCGGCGTCGCCACCTTTGCCCATGTGCATACGCTGTCGCTCCGGTTTCATCTGGAGCGGAAGACCGGTGGCCTGTCGCGGGTGATCGAGCGCGGCACGAAGGGGATCGATACGCTGCTCTCGTTCGCCATCTTCAACATCTTTCCCACGATCTTCCAGCTGGCCTTGTTCAGCGCCATCATGATCGTGAAGCTGGACGTCTGGATCACGCTGGCGACCCTCCTCATGGTCGTCGCCTACATCTGGTTCACCTTTGCCGTCACCCGCTGGCGCATCCAGTTCCGCCGCGAAATGAACCAGAGCGACCAGGACGCCAACACCAAGGCGGTGGACAGCCTGCTGAACTACGAGACGGTGAAGTACTTCAACAACGAGGCGCACGAGACGCGGCGGTTCGACAAGTCCATGGAGCGCTACTCCCGCGCCTCGATTCAGGCGCAGACGTCGCTGTCGGTACTGAACACCGGGCAGGCGATCATCGTGGCGGCCGGCATGGGGGCGGTGATGATCCTCACCGTCTTCGGGATCCGGCAGGGCCGCTTCAGCGTGGGCGATTTCGTGATGGCGAACGCCATCCTCATGCAGCTCTATCAGCCGCTGAACTTCCTCGGCACGGTCTACCGCGAGATCACCCAGGCGCTGGTGGATATGGATGCCATGTTCCGCCTCCTGCACCAGCCGCAGGAAGTCCGCGACAAGCCGGACGCCAAACCGCTCGCGGTCACCGGCGGCGCGATCGAGTTCGCCAATGTGGTCTTCGCCTACGATCCCGAACGCATCGTGCTCAAGGGCGTGAGCTTCACGGTGCCAGCGGGAAAGACCGTGGCCGTGGTTGGCCCTTCGGGCGCCGGCAAGTCGACGATCTCGCGCATCCTCTATCGCTTCTACGACATCAAGAGCGGTTCCGTCACCATCGACCGCCAGGACATCCGCGAGGTGACGCAGGCGAGCCTGCGCGAGAAGATCGGCATCGTTCCGCAGGACACCGTGCTGTTCAACGACACCATCCGCTACAATATCGCGTACGGCCGGATCGGGGCGAACGAGGCCGATGTCAAGGAAGCGGCCCGCATGGCGCAGATCGATCCGTTCATCGGTGAGCTGCCGCTCGGTTACGATTCGATGGTGGGCGAGCGAGGGCTCAAGCTTTCCGGCGGCGAGAAGCAGCGCGTTGCCATCGCCCGCACGATCCTCAAGAACCCGCCGATCCTCCTGCTCGATGAAGCGACGTCGGCGCTGGACACCCACACGGAGCGGGAAATCCAGAGCGCCCTGAAAGAGGTTTCCAGGAACCGGACGACGCTGGTGATCGCGCACCGGCTATCGACCGTGGTGGATGCCGACGAAATCCTCGTGCTCGATCATGGGCAGATCGTCGAACGTGGGCGGCATGCGGAACTGGTTGCACGGGGCGGCCATTACGCCGCCATGTGGAACAAGCAGAAGGAGGCCGCCGCGGTGCGCGAACGGCTGAAGGCGGTGGAAAGCGATCCCGATGTTGCCCGGCTGCCGCGCGAAGAGGCACAAGCCGCCGCAGCTGCGGAATAGCTACTCCGCCGGTTGTTCGTAGGTCCCGCGGCTTGCCGGACGGAAAACCCCGGTCACCACCTTCTGCCCTCTGCGCGCGCGCCGCTCGGCTCGAATTTCGCGAACGCGGTGGGGCAGGGCCAGCATCGCGGGGACCAGTCCAAGCGTGATGCCTTTCGAGAAGGCGAGGCCGAACACGACCGCCGTGGAGAGCTGTATCCACATCATGGCGAACGGATCGCCGATGGTTACGCTGCGCTGCCAGAAATCGATCTCCACCGCCATCATCATCGGCAACAGGCCGAAGATCGCGGTGATGGTGGTGAGGAAGACGGGGCGCAGGCGCTGGGCGCTCGAACGGATCACGGCCTCGATCGGGTTCATGCCGGAATCGAGCAGCTTATGATAGGTGTCGATCAGGACGATGTTGTGGTTCACCACAATGCCGGCGAGCGCAAGCATCCCGGTGCCGGTCATGATGATCGAAAACGACTGGCCCATGACCACCATGCCGAGCAGCGCCCCGATCATGGCCAGGACGACCGCCATCAGGACCAGGCTCGCGTGATAGAAACTGTTGAACATGGCGAGCAGCACCACGGCGATGATGAACAGCGCCATGAACGCGGCTTCCCCGAGGAACCTCATCGATTCCTGCTGCTCCTCGTCGGAACCCTTGAAGGCGACGTGCACGGTGCGCGGGATGCTCTGGCCGCTCAGCCAGGTCTTGATGTTCTGCACCTCGGTATTCACGTTCTTGCCCGGCTTGACGTTGGCGCGGACGTGATAGACGCGGTGCGCGTTGACGCGCTGGATCGAGTTCACCTGCGGCGCCGCGCGCACCTGCACGAAGGTGCTGATCGGCACCATGCCCTGCGCGGTTGCGACCCGAACGTTGTCGAGAGCGTGAATGCCGCGCTCCTGACTCGGATAGCGGACGCGGATGTCGACGAGGCGCGTCGAATCGGCGGGTCGATAGCGGCCGACGAAGATGCCATCCGTCACCAGCTGGACGGCCGCGCCGATCGCCTGCGTGCTGACGCCGAAGCGCTGCGCCACGTCCCGCTTGACATGAAGATCCCACTCGATGCCGGGAAGCGGGCGGGTATCTTCGACGTCGATCAGGTTCGGGTTGCCGTCGAGATGACGGCGGATCCTGTCCGTCGTCTGGATCAGCGCCGGGTAATCGTCGGAGTTGACATCGATCATGATGTCCTTGCCGGATGACGGGCCGCCTTCGGGTTTGCGCACCTCCACTTTGAGTCCCGGGATGTTGGCCGTCTTGTTGCGGATCTCCTCGAGGATCAGCTCGCCCCGCGGCCGCTGCCCGTAAGGTTTGAAGATGACGTTGATGCGCCCGATGTTGTCGACCGGCACGTTTAGGCTGGAAGGATTGCCGCCGGAGTTGGCGTAGATGTAGTCGATCCCCGCTACCTTCTCGATGCGCCGCTCGACGGCCATCACCAGATCGCGCTTCTCGTTGGCTGCGAGATTGCCGCGCGCGGAGACCAGCACGGTGGCTTCCGTCGGATCGGTCTGCACGAAGAATTCGGTGCCGTGGTTGTTCCACACGAACAGCGCGATCACGGTCACCACGGCGGCCGACGCGCCCGCGATCATCTTGCCCGGATTGTGCGTGATCCAGTCGGCGAGGTGCGCGTACCAGCCCGTTATCCCCGGAATGTCGCGCCAATCGCCAGTTTCCGAAGCCTCGATCGCCTTCTCGCGCTCCTCGTTTCGCTCCGGCGCCTTGCTGAAAAAACCGCCCAGCACCGGCAGGAAGATCAGCGCCACGACCATCGAGCTGGACAGCACGACGATCAGCGTTATCGGAAAGAAGCTCATGAATTTGCCGGGAATGCCGGGCCACAGAAGCATCGGCAGGAAGGCGCCGATCATGGTGGCCGTCGAGCTCACCACCGGCCAGAACATCCGCCGCGCGGCTTCCGCAAAGGCAAGCTTTGGCGGATGGCCCTCGGTCATCTTCCGGTCTGCGTACTCGACCACGATAATGGCGCCATCGACGAGGATGCCGACGGCCAGCAGCATCGCGAACATGATCATGAAATTGAGCGTGTAGCCGAGGCTGTTGAGCACCAGAAAGCTCATCAGGAAGGAGGTGGGAATCGCCACCCCCACCAGCAGTCCGGAACGCAGCCCAAGCGCGGCCACCACCACGATCATCACCAGCACGATGGCCAGAATGATGGCGTCGGAGAGAGAGCCGAGCTGGTCGCGAATGTCGGTCGATTCATCGCCCACGAAAGCGACGTGCACCCCGGCCGGGAAATATTTCTGCGCCCCGCCGACAAGCTGGCGCACCACGAGGTTGTTCTGGATAACGTTGGCGCCGACCCGCTTCGTCACGTCGATGCCGATGGTGCGCTTGCCATTGATCGTCGAATAGCTGCTGGCGTCGTAGAAGGTCGGATGGACCTGAGCGACATCCTTCAGCGTAACGGTCGCCTCAGGAGTGGCGCGGATCGGCAGATTGAGCACATCCTCCGGGTTTTCGATCACGCCGGGAACTTTCACCGCGAAACTGCCGTGGCCGGTATCGATGGAGCCGGCTGCGATCAGCGTGTTGTTGTTGGTGATCGCCTGGAACATTTCCTGCTGGGTAATGCCGTAGCTCTCCAGCTTTGCCGGGTCGACCACGATCTCCAGCATTTCATCCCGCGTGCCGGACAGCTGCGCGTCCAGGACGGTCGGAATCGTCTTGAGCTGATCGCTGAGGTCGCGCGCGAGGTGGAAGAGCGTACGCTCGGGCACGTCGCCGGAAAGCGCGACAGAGATGACCGGATTCAGCGCGGTGTTGATTTCTTCCACGATCGGCTGTTGCACGTCAGGAGGCAATTCGGCCCGCGCCGTATCGACCTGCGCCCGCACGTCCGCCAGGGCGCGGTCCTTGTTGAAGGAAACGTCGAACTCCATGATGACGACGGCCGCGCCCTGATAAGCCCGCGCGGTCATTTCCTTCAGCCCCTGAATGGAGCGCAGGTAGTTCTCCATCGGCTTGACCAGAAGCCGCTCGCTGTCCTCCGGGCTGATGCCGGGGTAGTAGACCTGCACGACGATGAACGGGATCGGGATATCCGGGTCCGATTCCTTGGGAATCGCGATGAACGCGAGCACACCGGCAACAATGGTCACGACCAGCGCTGCGAAGACGAGACGCGTGTGCTGGACGGCCCAGTCGACGATGCGGGTCATGCGCGCGCTCCCGCGGGCACTGCTTTCACGCGCGAGCCTTCGGCCACGAACTCCTGCCCCACGGTGATGACAGTGGTTCCATCGGCGATCCCGCTGACCCACATGCCGTCAGGCCCGTCGGAGACGATCTGCACCGGCTTGAAATGGACAATTCCGCTTTCGACCGTGCGCACGCCTACCACGCCGTTGTCGTTGAGCACGAGAATCCCCGGGGAAATCTTCATCGCCCTCAGCTGTCTCACCGGAATGTGGATATCCGCGCTCACCCCGTCGCGCAGGCGCGCGTCCGGATTGGGCAATTCCACTTCGATGCGAAAGGTTCGCGTGGCTGGATCGGCACGGTCGGCGACGAACCGAATCTTGCCTTCCACGGTTTCGCCGGTGACGAGCGTCGCGCTGGCCCGATCGCCGACTTTCAGCTGCCCGACGTCGCCTTCCGAGACCGCGCCCACGGCGAGAAACGGCTCAGGCGCGATGATCATGCCGCACTTGTCGCCCACCTTCATGTAGTCGCCTTCATTAACGTAGCGATCGTCTACGAGGCCGGAGAACGGAGCGCGGATCCGGGTATTTGCCAGATCGATTTGCATGGTGCGCTGCTCGGCCTGCGCCGCCTCAAGCGCGGCCGCGGCCTGTTTGGCCTGGGTGGCAGAAACGTACCCGCTCTTCGCGAGATTCGCCGCGGCGGCGTATTCCTTCTCGCGCTGCGAAACCAGTGCGCGCGCCTCGTCGAATTTTGCAGCGCGATCGTTCACCTTCAGCTCGCATAGCACGTCGCCGGCTTTGATTCGCTCGCCCTTCTCGAAGTGAATGGCTTGCACGACGCCGTCGGCTTCCGCCCGCACGTCGACGGCATGCAGCGCCTGGGTTCGGCCGCGCACCGTGACGGTGGCGTCGCGGCTGGTGGACGCCAACGTCCTCACCTGGACGCGGGGAATTTCGTTTGTCTTCGCGGCGGCGTCTTGCGTCTGGACCGGTTGGCCGCTCTTCAGCATGCCCGATCCGAGCCAGAGCACCGCGATGGCCAGGATGACCAGCGCGGCACGATAGCCGGCGCTCATCCGGCGCCAGAACCCGGGCTGCGTCCGGTCCCACCAGCTTCGAATATTCTGAAAGATGTTTCCCAGCATCGCGCTACTCCGCAGCCTGAAGCGCCTGACCCTCGACGTCGGCGCGGCGCGCGCGCAGAAAATCGATCATTGCCGTATACATGGTGTGACCGAAGTCGATCGCAAAGCGCTCCCCCGGCATAAGTTTTTCGGATGCCTTCTGCTGAAGATGCGCGAGCTTTTGCTCGCTCTGCGCGATGTAGTCGTCGAGTAGCGCCCGCACCCGTGCCGGTGGCAACAGGTCCGAAAAGAGCATCGCGAACACAAAGGGCGAGCGGTGCCGGTCTTCCGGCAACGCTTTCATCAACGCGCGAATGAAGGCGGCGCGGCCGGCCGGCGTAATGGAATAGACCTTGCGGTCCGGCCGTTTTTCTTGCGCTTCGGCGCGGACCGACACGAGACCTTCTTCGGTCAGGCGGCTCAGCGCCGGATAGATCGAGCCGAAGCTGGCCTCGACAAAATGTTGGAGGCCGTCGTCTTCGAAGGCTTTCTTGATTTGGTACCCTGTCGCGTCGTCGCGAGTCAGAATCCCAAGGCAGATCGTTCGAACGTCCATCGCCCCTCTTGCCCTATATAGGTCCGATATAAATCGATCCTATATAAGGAGGGTAAATGGAGTTTCAACCCGCCAGGCACCGCTCAAATGCGCGGGGCCGCCTTGCGCGGGGCGCGGATGCCGGAGAATAGCCTAGATCAGCTCGATCTTGTCGACCTCAAGGCCCTTCATGCCCTGTCGGGTCGAGTACCGGATGCGCTGCTCCGTGGCAAGGGCAGACAAACCGGAACGCCTGAGGGCGCTGGCGTGAACGTAGACATCGCCGCCGCCCATTTCAGGCATCACGAAGCCGAAGCCCTTCTGTTCGTTGAAGAACTTGACCTTGCCCTCCACCATCGGGCCCGACGGGCCGCTGTCGCGCCGTTCTCCGCCATATCGCTGATTGCCGCCGCCGAAGCGATCGCCGCCCCCGAAGCGATCGCCGCCGCCGAACCGGTCGCCACCGCCGAACCGGTCGCCACCGCCGAACCGGTCACCGCCGCCGAAACGGTCACCACCGCCGAAGTGGTCGCCACCGCCGAAACGGTCACCGCCGCCGAAGCGGTCTCCGCCACCGAACCCGCCGCCGCGGGGTCGCCGTGGGGGCGCCGGCTCGGCAGTACTGGTGTCCACGCTGTGCACCGCCACGACCTGAAGGCCGCGCGGAGAATCCTGGAGATCGCAGACCACCGTCGCCCCAGTCGGCAGGTTCGGCGTTCCAACCGCCGCCAAGGCGGAAGCATGGCAGAATGCGTCGCCGCCATTTTCAAGCGTGATGAAGCCGTAGCCTTTGGTGGAATTGAACCATTTGACCGTACCCTTTGCTGAAGCCATAGCGAGGGGCGAGCTGCTGTTTTCGAGATTTGCCATGTCCAATGTGACCCGCCGGCAGCCAGACGTTTGCGCGACCGCCCTCCGGCGGAGACGGCCCACAACCATCCATCATGCCTTCAAGCATGGTTGAACCGCAACTGGTCTTAGGAGAAACCGTCACGGCATAGGCAGCTGGGCAACGGCTTGATTGCGGGTTTCAATCTTTCCACCGTGGCGGCACTGGCCGCATCGCTGCCAGCCGGTTGGGGTTTGGCGTGGATCGCTCGGCGCGAAACCGGGATGGCCAAACTTCCCTTGCCCCTCCTCGTAGGCGGAAGCCTGGCTGTCGCTGCCTGGGCCGCGATGGTCATGCCCGCCATCTATTTGCTCTGGGCAACGCTTCTGCTCGGCTGGACTCTGCTGCTGCTGTCCACCATCGATCTGCTCGCTTTCCGATTGCCGGACATTCTCACCTTTCCCCTGCTCGTGGCCGGGCTCGCGCTTTCGCTGTGGCTGCCCGACCGCGATCCGCTGGCGCACGTGATCGGCGCCGCGGTGGGCTTTGTTGCCTTTTATGGAATTGGACTGGGGTATCGCCGCGCCCGCGGGCGCGAAGGACTGGGACTTGGAGATGCGAAGCTCGCCGCCGCTGCCGGCGCCTGGCTCGGCTGGCAAGCCTTGCCGTCCATGGTGCTCATCGCCTGCGCCGCCGGGTTTATCTGGATAGGGGTGGCATTTGCGGTCCGGGGAAAGAGCGCTCTAGGGGAAGAGATCGCTTTTGGTGTTCCACTCTGTTTCGCGTTCTGGATCGTATGGCTCTACGGCCCACCCGATCTGGTCGGGCTGTTCTGATCAGTCGAGATAGCGCATCCAGACCGGGTCGGCAGAATTGCCCGTGAGTTCGACAATTGCGGATCGCTTCATGTCGGCGCCGGCGCGCTTTGCCTCGATGTGGACGCTCAGCGTGCGGCCGATCAGATAAGGCGGATTGGCGATGTCGGGCGCCGGCTTCTGGCCGGCGAGTTCGCGCTGCCGCTCGACCACTTCGGGCGAGGTCGGCCCCACTTCCGAGAGAGCCTCCAAAGCCAGAATCTGCGAAGTGCCTTCGCTGAAGCCGCCGCTCTCGCCAAAAAACACGGTGGTTGCCGGCGCCACGCGGGCATAGAGCGCATCGTCCATCCCCTTGAGCAGACGCAACTCGCTGACGGTGTGGAATGCACCGTTGCGCGGCTTGTAGCCGGAACTCAGATAATCCGCAGATTCCGCGCCGTTCGGGCGCCGGTCGTTGTCGGGATCGAGCCAGTCCTCATAACTGTCCACGAGCATGTCGAGACGCGTGCCGGCAATTCCCGTGGCGGCGAAGAGCTCGCGCACCTGGTCCTCGTTGATGCCGTTGAGCGGCGCCTTTCCCCGCTCATCCTCAATCGTGATGGTCAGGGCGACATCGCCGAACATCAGATTGCGACTGGTTCCGTCGATCGGCCATTGCTGCTTCTTGTCCTTGACCGCAAGGCCGGCGACGGCGAATTGAAGTCCTGCATCGCAAGCGGCGCTGAGCCTGGCTCGCTCGTTCTCCGCCTGCACTTCCGAAACAATGCCGCGGTTCTCCGCGATCACTTCAAACGAGACGTAGCTGAACGCGGCGATACCGAGGATCGCAGCCAGCATGGCATAGCCGCGGTCGCGCGTTCGTTTCATTGGCGAGACGTGATCGGAACGGTGGCATGGATTTTCTCGCGCAGTTCGTCGGTGATGGTCTTGACGTCTTCCGCGTTGCGAACCACGCGGGGAGTCAGGAGCACGAGAAGTTCGGTCCGCTTGTCCTGGATGTTGGTGGCGCCGAACAGGAAACCGAGCACCGGGATGTCGTTCAGATAGGGGATGCCCGTCTTCTCTTGCGTGTTGTTATCCCGGATCAAACCGCCCAAGGCGACGGTTTGCCCGTCCTTCACCGCGATCGAGCTGGAGATCTTGCGCTCCTGGATGGTCGGCGAATTGATGGCGGACGTGGTCGTGCTGGAAACGTCGCTGACCTCCTGTGAAATATCGAGCAGCACCAGCCCGCTGTCGTTCACCCGCGGGGTCACATTGAGGATCACGCCGGTATCGCGGTAATCGACTTCATTGGTGACCGGGAGAGAACCGTCGATCGAGCCGGCGGTGCTGGTGACCTGCGCCTGCAGGATGGGGACTTCATCGCCCACCTGCAGAGAGGCGGTATGGTTGTTGAGCACCAGCACCTTCGGTGCGGAGAGCACCTTCACCGTGGTGATATCCGATAGTTCGTTCAGCGCCGCCGCGATGTTGCCGTTGCTGTTGGCGAAGAAGTAGGAAAAGCCAGGAAAGGCCTGGACCAGCGCATTGGTCGGGCCGCCCTCCGTGAGGGTCGCAGCACCGCCGCTGCCGCTGAACCGCCATTCGACGCCGTACTGCAACTGATTGTTGAGCGTCACTTCCGTGATCGCGGCTTCGATCAATACCTGGAGTGGCAAAGTATCAAGCTGCCGCAACGCATCCTGGATGAGCCCGTATTGGCGTGGCGTGGAAAAGAAGACGAGCGAATTGTTGCCGTCGTCCGAAGTGATGCTGATGGGAGTCACCTGACCGGGCAGGAGCAGCGTTTGGGAAACGATCGGCACTGACTGACCCGTCGTCGGATTGTTCGTCTCGCCCGGCTGCGTGGCGGTACTCATGCCGGTGTTCGGCTGGAAGCCGGAGGCCGGCGTGGAACCCGATTGGAATCCGGTTCCGGTCTGCGCGCCCATCCCGGGCTGGAAGCCGGTGGGAGACGTACCGCTGGCGCCGTTCTGGAATCCGAAGGTGGGGCGATAGGTCGAGACGGGCGTGGCTTGACCGGTTGCCGTCAGATTGGGTGTGGTCGAGGCAGTCTGCTGCGCTGGCGTGCCGCCGAACGCGCCCACCAGAACGGTCGCTAGATCGGACGCCCGCCCATTCTGCACATGATAGACAAACAGCTTGCGCTCGTTCTCGCCCCCTTCGCGATCCAGAATCCCCATCCATTTCTTCAGTTGCGCAAGGTATCGCGGCTGGCTGGAGATGGCGAGAATGCCATTGAGCCGCTCGATCGGGATCAGCCGCACAAGGCCGGCAGTCGGGGAGCCGGGGCTGTTCACCATGGCGTCGAGCTCCGGCAACAGCACATGCATGTCGGTGCGCACGGGAACGAGAAGCGCAAACGACATGCCGTGCATCCAATCGACATCGAATTGGCGAACCAGTTCGCGAATCGACCGGCGCTGGCCTTCCGTGCCGGTGATGAGCAATATGTTGCGGGAAGGATCCGCCTGCGCGATGGCATGCTCAGGCACCAGCGGATCGAGCAGCTTCTTCAAATCCACCGCGTTCACGTAATGCAGCGGAATAGCCTCGCTGCCGAAACCGGCGGACGTGCTGGACAGAAGCTGCGGCTGCCGCTGCGCGCGTTCCAACGTGACGACGGTGTACACGTCGCCCTGGCGCACCAGTGCCAGCTTCGATGCCCGCAATGCCTCTTCGAAGATCGGCAATACCTGGGTGCGCGACACGGGTTGCGCCGTTTCGAGGGTCACGGTTCCCTGGACCTGCGCATCGACCGCGTAGTTGAGGCCGAGGACATCGCCGAGAATCGCCTTCGCCACTTCATGAACGTCGGCATTGGGGAAATTGAGCGTGACGTCATTGGTTTGCGGCGCGCCGGTGGCGGCGCGCGGACCCGCCGTAAATTGCTGGGTGCCGGGATACACCGCGGAACCGGCAGGCGGCGGGGTCAGCACTTTGGGGTTTTGCGCCGCTGCCACGCCGGCGAGCGACAAGGCGGCGATCGTCCAGACGACAGCCCGGAGCATTGAATTAGTTATCATCGTCATCGTCACTGTTGTTGCTGGTGTTGTCGCTGCTGCTACTGTCGTCGCTATCGTCATTGCCGGTGGCGGTTGCCGAAGCCGCGACCTGCGGATGCGGAGCGCCGGATTTCGCGCGCGTCATATCGACGACGAGCGAGCGTTGTTCTCCGTCCCGATCGAAGATCAGTTGGGCGCGATCGATCGAAACCAGCCGCCAGCCCTGAAGGATCGCATCCGGCTTCACCCTTATAATCCGTCCGGTGGCGTCGCGCACCAGCGCGGTGGACACATTTCCGGCAATGGCGGTGCCGATGACCTCATAGCCGCTCAGATTTCCGGCAGTCTGGGCCTGGAGCGTCACGGGCGCGCGGTCCGGCGCGAACAATGGGCTAGCCAGAACCGTGGGGTAGCTGCGCGCCACGGGCTCCGCCGGCTCGGGCGCCCGGCGTGGCGCCAGCACCGAATCCTCCGGCAGAGCGGCCGAGGAGGGCATCGCCATCTGCAGACCGGCGGCAAGCAGCAGGACCACCGTGGCGGCGGCCGGAAGGAGTTCGGGGCTACGCCGGCTGACCAAGCCGGACGGGAGCCGAAACCTCGATCCGGACATCCATCGGGGCAGCATGCCCAGTCTTCGATGCGCGGTCGGCAGCGACCGAAAGGTATCCAACAACGACATAAGGTGCCTCGCTTTCGAGCCGCGCCAGGCTCTTGTATAACTGGCCCATGGTGAGCTGCAGATCAGCCCGGACCCTAACCCAACCCTCGGGCGCATCGCCCTGGATCTCCGAAATCGTCTGAACCGCCCCGCCTTCTTCGCCAGTCATCCGGTTGATGCGCTGCTTGAGCATCTCGGCAGCCAACGCTTCGGTGGGGGCGACAATGGCAAATTTCTCTCCGTTCGACTTCTGCTCGACCGCTTGGGCGCGCCACACCGGGATCCCGGCAAGCACCCGCTGGTTGCGGACGTAGGTCGCAACGAGTTCACTGCGGGCTATCGCGCGTTCCGCCATGCCTCCGACGAGAGGCACGATGATGCCCAGCACGACCACGGCGACCAGTGCGAACAACACGCCCAGCGCGATGAGCCGCCGCTCTCTTTGAGCCAATGGTCTCATCGTCCGCGCTCCATCCGGCGATCGGCGGCGAGATCGAAGGAGCCGCTTGCCGCCAGGGCAGCGCGTGGATCGGAGGTCAGCGAGCGCGCGTTGTGCAGAAGCGGGGATGCTTCGAGCTTCGCCAGCAGGTTCGGCGTATCCTTCCGGAAGCCGCGGATGTGCACCGTCCGGCCGTTCCATTCGAAGCGCTCGACCCAAGCGCCGTTTGGCATCGCCTGCGTCACCGCATCGAGCACCTGCAGCGGCGAATTCTGCCTCTGCTGTTTGAGCAGCGCAGCGCGGCGCGCGGCTTCCCTTTCGACTTTGTCGCGCAGACGCATCGCGACGGAAACGGGGGCTTGCTGCGAGTCCACGGCTTCGCGCAACTGATCGAGCGCGCTCGCATCGCGATAGCTCAGCAGGAAGAGATTGAGCCCCATCAGGATGGCCGCCGCCGCCCACCAATAGGTCGCGCGCTGCCGCGCCGCAGTGCCGCCCTCGGCTTCGCGCAGGGGCGGCAGGAAATTGAGGCTCGATGGATGGCCGAAACGGGAGACCCCGATGGCGGCCGGTTCGATATCGTTGGCATGCGCGCGCTCCATCACCATGGCGGCGCCGCTTCGCGGCAGCACACCCAGCAGAATCTGTTGCCGGCCGGTTTCTTCGTCGCGCGCGATCACTTCGGTGTCGAACAGAACCTGATCGGCGCGGAACGGCGTCAGGCGGTCCAGATCGAGCGCCACCATCCGCTTGATGTCGCTCATCGGCAGAATTGGCAGATCGATCTGTCGGGTAAGCACCTTCCCCGCCGGCATCATCACCTTGACGGAGCCGCGCGGTTTAGCTGGAAGCGGTTCGGCGGAACTCTCATCACGATAGACGATCCCGCTATCGTGGAATTCCGCGACAACCGACGTGCGCTTGAGAAGCCGGTCCCGCCAGTGCGGCGGCACCATGCCTATCAGTTCATCCACCCACCAGCGAAAGGCGTGCAGCAGCCATTGGACAATGGCCTCGTGATCGGTGTTCAGGATATCCTTGAAATTCACGCCCTACCTCGGCACTTGCCCGTATTGACGATCAGCACGCACATCGTATCAACGGTGGCGAACGGTTTGATTAACAGCTCGGGCCAGACGCGCGGGTCTTGCGGCGCGAACTGGACACGGATGCGGATCAATCGCGGCGGGGCAGGCCGCTGCTCCCACGCGAACCGCCAGCCAAGGCGGTTGTCGGGCGGGGCAACCCCGAAATAGGCAATATCGAGACCCTGCACATTATGCAACAGCACCAGGTTTTCGCCGGGCGCGTTCTGGGCCGGCGCCAGGTCGCTGATCGAGGAAAGAACGAGGTCTCCGTTAGACGCCACGCTCAACTGGTATCGCCTGAGGGCGGACGGCGCCTGTACGTCCCGTGGCGGCGCCAGAAACATGACTTTGTCGGCGACGCCGTCGAAATCGGCATAGGACGGGATCTTGTCGTAGCGGGTTGCAGGAAACACCCGCTCGATCCGCTCCCGCAGCAGCAGCTGCGCGCCCGCGATGGCATCTCCCATGGTGTTGGACCTGTCCACATGGTCCCAGACCCGGCGGCTCGCGCCCAAGCCAGAAATCATCATCGCGCTGGTGAGCCCGACGATCACGAGCGCCGCAAGCATCTCGACGAGCGCATATCCGGCCGCCCGATCGTTCATGCTCAGCTCCCTTTGCCGAGTGCGAGGGTCCCAAGCGACGCGAGCAGTGCGCCTTTCGGGTTGCGGACCGAAACGGTGACGCTCCAGAGCTGACCGGCGTTGCCGGGCGACACGTTGCCGGAAAACGGCTCGATCTGGATGCGCCACGGAAAGCCGAGTTCGACGCCGGTCGTGACGCCGGGTTCCACCGGAACGATCGAGCCTACCGACGCAAGCTCCGACTGCGCGATCAGATTGGCGAAGCGCTTCTCTTCCGCCATGCGATTGCGGGCGGCGCTGTCGACGATGGCATGATACATCGTCCCCAAGGTAAGCGCGACGATGGCGGAGCCGATCAACGCCTCCACAAGGGCAGATCCGGCGTCGCGCCGCGTCATCGTCCACCCGCCGTGACGGCGCCGGTCGTCGTATCGAGGCCGATCGGGATTTGGCGTCCGCCGGACTTGAGGGTGATATCGGCAGGCACCATCGACCCATCTGCCATGAACGACACGGGGCCGGACATCTTGAGCGCAATCGCCGCTGGAAGGCGCCGCGTCCCTCCGATCCAGTCGTAGCCGTGTCCGCCCGGCAGCTCGGTGACCGTCACCTTGCTGCCGGTGCGCATGGCCGTCGCGTGCGCCACCCGCAGGTCCGCCTGCAGGACACTGGCCGATTGCCGCAACGACAATAGATCCAGCGACGCGCCGATGTTCGGCGCGATCATCGCGGCAATCATCGCCACGATCGCGATCACCACCAGCGCTTCCAGCAGCGTCACGCCGGCGTCTTGGTTACCAGCTGCCGACATCCTGCGCCTCGCCGGTGCCACCCGGCTGCTTGTCGGATCCGAGCGAATAGACGTCCACTTCGCCGTGCTCTCCGGGTACGCGGTAGAGGTACCCATCGCCCCATGGATCGACCAACGCGCTGTCCTTGCGAAGGTACGGGCCGTTCCACCCGGTGGCGGTTGTTGGTGCGGTAACCAGCGCCTTCAGTCCTTCCTGCGGTGTCGGATAGCGGCCGACATCCAGACGGTAGAGCTCGAGCGCTGCGACGACGTTCTGGACTTGCACCTTCGCCGTCTGGGTGCGCGAGGTGCCGAGATACTTGATCACCTGCGGCGCAATAATGGCCGCGAGCAATCCGAGGATCGCCAGCACGACGAGGAGTTCGAGGAGCGTGAATCCGGCGTCGCCCCGCCGGCGGGATGTCAGGTTTTTGATCATGGTCCTAAAGCCAAATCGTTGAAGCCCAAGATTGCAGACATGATGGAAGCGATGACGGTCGCCACCACGGCGCCCATCAAAATGGTGATCGCCGGCGTCATGATGGAAATCAGCCGCTGGATGGCGTTGCGCACGTCCCGGTCGAGCACGTCCGCGAGCCGGTTGAGCATGAGGCCGAGCTGCGCGGTTTCTTCGCCGGTGCGCAGAAAGCTGAGCGCCATGGGCGGAAACAATCCGGTGGCGGCGAGCGGCCCGGACAATCCGCCGCCCTGTTTCAGCCCGCGCGTCACCCGGTCGATCGATTCCGACATATGCGTGTTGGCGAGCGAGCGCTGCGCGATGCCGAGCGCCGTCGGCAGGGCGACGCCGCCGTCCAGCAGGCTGCCCAGCGTGCGGGCGAAGCGCGCGGTCTCGGCATTTCGGATCACGGTGCCGAGCGCCGGCACTTCGAGGAGCCGCCGGTGAAACACCCGCCGGATGTGCGGGCGTTTCAGCCAGCGATAGAGGACGATAATGCCGACGACCAACGCGAGCGCGGCAACCAGTCCATAGGTCCGGACAAAGTGACTCGCCCCCATCACCACTTGCGTCATGAAGGGCAGCTTGGCGCCCGCCGTGTCGGAGAACAGGTCCTCGAACTGGGGTATGACGAACAACAGCATCACCAGAATGACCCCGGTGGCGACGACCAGCAGCAGAGCCGGATAGACCAGCGATGAGACAATGGTCTGCCGCAAGGCTTCCGCGCGGTCGAGCGTGGCGGCAAGGCGGCTCAGGCTCTCGTCGAGCTTGCCGCTGGCTTCGCCCGCTTCCGCCATGGCCGAAGCCATCGGCGGGAACACGCCGTCGGAATCCATCATGGCGCGCGACAGCGCCGAGCCGTGCCGCACCTTGTCGCGAAGCTTCGCGAACACGCCCTTGAGGGCCGGCGGCCGGGTGATGTTGTCGACGCACACCTGCAACGCGCGATCGAGCGACAGCCCGGCATTCAGCAGCACCGCCAACTCGCCCAGCGCATTGGCGATGCCCTGCCGCATCGCGGAGTTGACGCGGATCGTAGCGGCCCGCCCGGACTTGCCGGCGGTTTCCACCGCTTCGATGGGCATCAGGCCGAGGCGTTTTAGGCGTTCCAGCGCATCGGCGCGGGAATTGCCTTCCAGCACTCCGGTCCGCAGCTGCCCTGTCGCGGTCGCCGCCCGGTAACGATAACTCGCCATACTCACACTTCGCGCGTGGCGCGAAGCACCTCTTCAATGGTTGTAAGCCCGGCCTGAGCCTTGGCGAGGCCATCGGCGAACATCGTCCGCATCGAATTGGCCACCGCAACGCGCTGGATTTCCCGCGCCTCTGCGCGCGCCAACACCAGCCGCGCAATGTCATCATTCATCACAAGTAGCTCGGTGATCGCAAGCCTGCCGTGGAAACCCGTGTCGTCGCAGGCGTCGCAGCCCTTTGGCCGATAGAGCCGATCGAGGGAGCGGGCCATGAGATCGGCCGACCAGGCCCGCAGCGCCGCTTCCGACGGCACATACTCCTCCCGGCAGTGCGGGCAGAGGCGCCGAACCAACCGTTGCGCCAGGACCGCATTCAGGGTCGAGGTGATGAGAAACGGCTCGATGCCCATGTCGAGGAGCCGGGTCACCGTGCTCGTGGCATCGTTGGTGTGCAGCGTCGAAAGGATCGTGTGACCGGTCAGCGCCGACTGGACGGCGGTTTCGGCGGTTTCCAGATCGCGGATTTCGCCCACCATCATCACGTCCGGGTCCTGGCGCAGGAAGGAGCGCAAGGCGGCGGCGAAGGTAAGGCCAATTTGCGGTTTCACTTGCGTCTGGTTGATGCCGGCAAGGCGGTACTCTATCGGATCCTCTATGGTGAGAATCTTGCGGTCGGGTGAATTCAACGTAGCCAGTGAAGCGTAAAGCGTCGTCGTTTTGCCGCTGCCGGTCGGGCCGGTCACCAGCACGATGCCATGCGGCTGCCGGATCGCCTGCAGATAGGGTTTGAGCACCAGGGGATCGAACCCCAGCACCTCGAAGTCTAGCGACAGCTTTGAGCGATCGAGGATGCGAAGCACCACTGTCTCGCCATGGATGGTCGGCGAGGTCGCAACGCGAAGGTCGATTTCGTGCCCTCGCACCGCGATGCGCAGGCGGCCATCCTGCGGCAGGCGGCGTTCGGCGATGTCCAGGCCCGACATCACCTTGATGCGGGAAATCAGAGCCGATTTCAGGTGTGCCGGAAGGGTCTCGACCTCCTTCAGCGCGCCGTCCACCCGGAACCGCACCTTCACGCCGTCGTCCGTCGGCTCGATATGGATATCCGATGCCCGGGCTTCGGAGGCGCGGGAAATCAAGCTGTTGACCAGCCGAACCACGGGCGCGTCGCTGGCCAGATCTTTCAGCCGTTCGACATCAGCTTCGTCGGCAGCGCTGGCATCCTCGTCCGCCTGGCGTTCGGCGCCATAGAGTCGCTCCAAGGCCGCTTCCACGTCACCGGTGCGGCCCACCAACGGGGTGATTTTTCGGTCGGTCGCAAAGCCAAGCGCCTCGATCGGGTAGGGATCGAGCGGATTGACCAAGGCGACGCGCAGTTCCTGTTCGGTGGCGGCGAGCGGCACCGCCTTCACATCGCGGAGGAATCGCGGCGAAAGGAGCTCGGATGCGACGGGCTCCTGGGGAAAATCCGCCGCGGCGGCAATGGGAAGTCCGGTTGCCTCGGCGATAGTGTTGGCGAGGGTCTGCTCCGCCACAAGACCCAGGCGCGTGAGAACAGCATCCAGGCGCTCGCCGGTTTCCTCCTGCACGAGCCGCGCCCGCGCAAAGGTCTCCGGAGCCACCAGTCCGCGTTCAAGGACGAGCTGTTCAAGCTGCATTGTTGCAATTCTGTCCCACTGTGCCCGGCCGGGAAGATACCACCTGCAAAGCAGCAAGGGCTAGGCCAAAACATGGCTTAAGCATTACCGTCTGCTGACAAATCCGTTATCAGCGACAGGTTCTTTTTCGATCCATTCAGCTGCGGGTAGTGCGGGACTCCGATCTATTGCCACCCAGTACTAGCCCGCGTTTTCTTTCACTAGGCCACCTCAATCAGCGCGCGCCGCCGGCCAAGTGCCGTTGGCGGCAACCACTCTGCCTGCCTTCGAGTGCTTGGCCATCGAAATGGTTGAGGCCGGAGGGCAAAGAACAAGGCCGTGGCGCCGTTTGCGCCACAGCCTCATCCAGCTTCAAATGCTCTCAGTTTACCTTGACTGCCACGGGTGCTGAGGCAATGCCGTTGGCCACCACCACTAGGGTACTCTTTCCCGGGTCACACGTGGTCGGAACGTCGAATTTCGTCGAAGTCGGGCCGCCGTCCGAAATTCCCATGGTCGCGTGATCGTGGGTGCGGGCATAGCACACGCTCCCGCTCGCAATGTTGGTGATCCGGACGATGGGATAGTTCGTCGCCATCTGGGCGTCGTCCCCATAATACCCGCCGAATGACAAGCCGTTGAACAGTGTGCCATGCACCACGTTGCCGGTGCTGCCGCGGACGACGAAACCAGGCGCCTTGGTGATCGTGGGCATCCACGCCGCTTGGGGTAAGCCCGCCGGTGTGTAGATCTCGATGTCGCCTACGTCGCTCGTCCAGAACACCTGGCCGGTCGGAAGCACCAGCATGCGACCCTCGTAAGAGGTCTGGCCCGGCGCGCTGGCCGGTTCGCTCACCTGGGTCATCGTCACTTTGCTGGGGCCGTTGACCGCAATCTCGAAGAAGTGCGACGGCGGATTGAAGACGCCCGGGCTGACCTGCGCCAGGATGCGCCCGTTGGGCAGCACCGCGGCCGGCCCATCGGCGGAGTCGAGCAGGCCATCGACCATCGGAAAATCGGGCGCCGCGGTCCACTTGCCCGTCAGGGGACTGTAGACGTCGTTGTGCCCGGTTGCCCCGATCTGGAACACGAGTCCGTTCGGCAGTAGAGGCGCGGGACCAAGCTCGTGCGAACCCGCGTCGACCACCGAATTCTTCGTCGGCTTGCCGCCTGTCCAGCAGCCGCAGCCGGCCGAGTAGATTTCGGAGTCGTTGAAAGACCCTCCCAAATCCCGGTTCGCATCGACCGTCACGATGGTCTGGTCCGGAAGGAGCGTCCAACCCTCCTCGTCATAATCGTCCGCTTTACCCGTGCCGGTGGGTGTCCATGTCACCGTGGTTCCGCTGATCGAAGCCAAAGCCGCCTCCGGACCGGCGCCAAAGGTGGCGCCGCAGCAATTGGCAAGCATGTAGGTCTTGTCCGGGCGCACGACGCTCTGGGCGTCTCCAATTGTCGTCCAGCCAGTTGGAGGGGCGACGGCGGTCCATTTATCTGCGACCGGATCGTAGAGCGCGCCGAGCGTGGTCCATGTCGACTCGCATTTGAGGTACTCGCCGCCGTTTACGATCAGGCGGCCATCGGCAAGCACCTGGGACGCGAAGTAGAGCGGCCGGTACGCCGAAGGCATGGTAGCGGTCGCGGTCCAGGTGCCGTTGACGTAACTGCCATGGCTATCCGGCGTGAGCTTGTACCAACGCGGCGTGCATCCCGAATGCATGAGCACGGTCCCGTCGGTCAGGAGCACCGCCGTGTCCGGAAAACCATTGGCTGTGAACGGATTCGCCAGCGCCTGCCAGGTGCCGGACTTGGTGCCGGCGGGGGCGGTGAAGGCGGCCCGGTAAGGTCCCAGGTGAGGTCCGCGCTGCCATGGCAAAGGCTTGTGCGCATCGGCCGACGTGGACAGCAGGCACGCCGCAATCACCGCGGCAATCGAAGTGGTTGTTGCACGAACAGGTAGCATTTCACCCTCTTTGTTGAATCCGGATGGAGTGCCCCCAACCTCCAGACCACCGGCGAAAGGATAGGCGGCAGCGCTTGCCCAGCACAAGGGCGTCGTTAAGGTGACCGTTTGTCAGACCGCCCTTTGCGCCTTGTCCTTCTCATTGGCGGAGCGGATTTCGCCCCGGATGCGCTCCCAGTCGGCATCGCTCAGCTTGGAGAGCGATGCGAAATTGCCGCCGGAGGCCAGGTGCATGGCGCCATCAATGGCGATGGTCTGGCCGGTAAGATAGTCACAGCCGTCCGCCATCAGGAACACGGCGAGATTGGCAAGCTCCGGCATGTCCCCGACGCGGCCCATGGGGATATTTCCGCCGCTTTCGCCCCGGCTGGCGGACTGCGGCGATAGCCGTTCCCAGGCCCCTTTGGTGGGAAACGGACCCGGCGCAATCGCGTTCAGACGAATCCCGTGCGGCCCCCATTCGGTGGCCAGCGATTTCGTCATGATGTTGAGGCCGGCCTTCGACATGGCCGACGGCACCGTGAAGGGACCGCCGTTCCAAATCCAGGTGGTGAGAATGGAGACGACGCTCGCTTTGTCGCCGCTCTCGATCCAGCGCTTGCCGCAGGCGAGCGTCACATAGAACGAGCCGCGGAAGACGATGTCCGCGATGGCATTGAACCCGCGCGGGGAAAGGTCCTTCGTGCGGCTGATGAAATTGCCGGCTGCGTTGTTGACGAGGCCGGTCAGCGCGCCGCCGTCGCTCCAGATCTGCGCCACCATGTCCTCGACGGCCTCTGCGACGCGGATATCGCAGGCGATGCCTTGCACGCTCGAGCCTGTGGCGTCCGCGATGCGCTTCGCCGTCTCTTCAAGAACGCTGGCGCGGCGGCCGCAGATGTAAACCGCGGCGCCAAGCTGGGCGTAGGCTTCGGCCATCACTTCGCCCAAGCCCGTGCCGCCGCCCGTCACCAGTATGCGCTTGCCTTTGAGCAAGCCGTCTTTGAACATCAATTCCATTCTCGTTCCCTCAGCTTGCCCATTTGCGGTGCAGGCTCGCGATCACGTATTGCAACCGCGTGCGGTTGTTCCAGTCCATCTTCAGGCCCTCCAGCGCGTGCACTTCGTTGAGCGTGTAAAGCAGATCGCGCTCGGCTTGATCGCAAATGGCGCTCTCGATGAAGGTGATGAGCACCAGGCGCTGTCCCTTGGTGACCGGCGTCACTTCGTGCAAGGTCGTCGAGGGATACACGACCATCGAGCCCGGCTCGCCCTTGACCGACACCTTCTCGCTGCCGAGATGGATGGTGAGTTCGCCGCCCTCATAGCTGGCGGGATCGGCGATCCAGATCGTGCCGGACACGTCCGAGCGCAAGGGCCCGGCCGGCAGCGGAATGAACGGTGCGTCGGCGTGCGTGCCGTACTTCATGCCCGGCTCGTAGCGCGCGAGCAGCGGCGATGCGATCCGCTTGGGAAACACGAAATTCCGGATTTCCTCGTTGCGCATGATGGCCGCGCCCGCGAGATTCGAGGCGCGTACCGCATCCGGCTGCGACACGTCCATCTGCAGATTGTCCTTGGCCAGATTGTGCGGATTGGACGCCCGGCCTTCCACGAAGCGTACCGACCGCGCGATCGCGCGGATCTGCTCGACTTCCGCCGGCGTCAGCACGTTCTTGACAACCAGGAACATCGGTAACCTCTCAGCCCGGACGCCACGGTAGCAAATCCCCGTCGCGCTTGCACGGCGGCTCCGCCGATGAGCAGGGACAGGACGGCGGCGAAGGTCGTATATGGATCGGACATAGGCTCGGGTGAGAAGGGGATCCGCCGATGTTCGCCAGAATTGTTGCCGCCCTCGTTCTGCTTGGACTTGCATCGTTTGCGACCGGAACGGCTGTCGCGCAGCCAGCGCACGCCGTGTCCGCTGCCACGCCGAGCGCGACGCCTGCCGGCACGACCTTCACCATTCCGGCAGGATGGGGCGCGGAAGCGAACGACCGCCTGCTCGTGCTGAGGCCGCCGGAACCCGACTTGAAACTCGGGCTGATCGACCTCAAAGCCAAGGACCCGGCGTCCGCCGTAGCGGCCGGGTGGCAAGCCTTCGAACCCGGATTCAAGCGCCCGCTGCGCGTGAGTTCGCCCCAGGCACCGTACAATGGTTGGGAGCAACGCCAGGTGTACGAGTACGAGACATCGCCGAATGAGAAGCTGGTGGTACAGGGTTTCGCCTGGCGCAGCGGAGCAAACTGGCTGGCGATCCTTCTTCAGGGCGGCGAGGCAACGGTTGAGAAGCGCGGCGGACCTCTGAACCTCATTATCGGCAGCATTCGACCGAAAGGCTATTCACGGGAGAATTTCCGGGGCCGCAAGGCGCATCTGCTCGATGCGCAACGGCTTAAGGTGCTGAAGGATTTCGTTGCCAGTGGCATGGGCGCGCTGAAGATTCCCGGCGTCGGGCTCGCCTTCATCGACGGCGGAAAGATCGTTTACGAGGGCGGCATTGGCGTGCGCGAGCTCGGGAAACCGGCCAGGGTGGACGCGAACACGCGCTTTATCGCTGCCTCGAACACAAAGGCGATGACGACACTGCTTCTGGCCGAGCTGGTCGATGAGAAGAAGCTGCGCTGGGACGAGCCGGTGACGCAGGCTTATCCGGCGTTCAAGCTCGGCGATCCGCAAGTCACGCGCGAGGCGGAAATCCGCCATCTCATTTGCGCCTGCACCGGCATGCCGCGGCAGGATCTCGAATGGATTTTCAATTTCGAGGGCAACACGCCGGCCACCGCCATGAAACAGCTCGGCAGCATGGCGCCGACCAGCAAGTTCGGCGAGGTGTTCCAGTACAGCAATCTGATGGCCGCCGCGGCCGGCTTCATCGGCGCCTCGATCGCTGAGCCGGGCAAGGAACTTGGCGCCGCGTATGACGAGGCGATGCAGCGAAAGGTGCTGACGCCGCTCGGCATGACGCGCAGCACCTTCGATTTCACCAAGGCCATGAGCGACGACAACTATGCCCGGCCGCACGATGTCGATATCGACGGCAAGCCCGCCGAGGGAGCGATGGGGCTGAATTACGCCGTCGTTCCGGTGCGTCCTGCGGGCGGGTTGTGGACCACCGCCCACGATCTCAGCCGGTATGTGATGATGGAGCTTGCGAAGGGCAGGCTTGCCGATGGCCGGCGCCTGGTCTCGGAAAAAAACTTGCTGGAGCGCCGGCAGCCCAACGTCATCGTCAGCGAGGACATCACCTATGGCATGGGCTTGGTCGACGATAAACGCTGGGGCGTCTCGGTGATCCATCACGGCGGCGATCTCGCCGGTTACCATAGCGACATGATGTGGCTGCCGGACTACGATGTGGGCGCGGTGATCCTCACCAATTCCGATAATGGCTATGCGCTGCGAGGACCGTTGATGCGGCGGCTGCTTGAAGTGCTGTTCGACGGAAAGCCGCTGGCCGAAGCGCAACTCAAGGCCGCCGCGCAACAGATCGAAGCTGACCGTATCAAGAAGCGCGCGCGGCTGGTGGTGCCGGCCGACCCCGCCGTAGCCGGAAAATTGGCGTCCCAGTACGGCAACGCCGCGCTGGGCACGCTGACAGTGGTGCACAAGGGCAATGACACCGTCTTCCGCTTCGGCCGGCATGAATGGGAAAGCGTGGTTGCCTCGCGCAAGAACGACGACGGCAGCATCAGCTTCATCACCATTTCGCCGACGTTGCAGGATCTGGAATTTGTGATGGCGCAACGGGGCGGCAAACGGGCGCTGATCACGCGGGATGCGCAGCATGAATACCTATATCTTGAAGCGGCAAAGTAGTGCGGCCTGCCTGGTGGTGACTCTGTTGCGCGGCAACGAAGCGGTCGTATTTTGAGCCTGTGAACTCGCTGTCGCAATTTCCTGGACTCTCTGCCGAGCGGCCTTTGCGCAACAACGGGGCCGCCGCGGCCGCATTGCCGCCGCGGTTTGCAGACTGGTTTGCGGCTCGCGGCTGGACGCCACGCGCCCACCAGCTGGCGCTGCTGGAGCATGCGCGCGATGGTGAATCGGTTTTGTTGGTGGCGCCCACCGGCGGCGGCAAGACGCTGGCGGGTTTCCTGCCCAGCCTGATCGAACTGACTGAGACACCGAAGCGGGCGCGGGCCCGCGCGCTGCACACGCTCTACATCTCGCCGCTCAAGGCGCTGGCCGTGGACGTCGCCCGCAATCTCGAAATGCCGGTGGCGGAGATGGGCCTCGACGTCCGCATCGAGACGCGCACCGGCGACACGCCGGTTTCGCGCCGCCAACGTCAGAAATATTCGCCGCCGGACATTCTGCTCACCACACCGGAGCAGTTTTCGCTGCTGCTGTCGCACCGCGACGCGAACCGCATGTTCGAATGGGTGAAGACGGTGGTGCTGGATGAACTGCACGCCACGATCAATACCAAGCGCGGTGAATTGCTGGCGCTGGGTTTGTCGCGGCTTCACACCTTCGCGCCCGCACACCGCCGCATCGGGTTATCCGCCACCGTTGCCGATCCGGTGCCGCTGCAGCGCTATCTCGTACCACAGCCGCCCATCGGCGAAGCCAAATCGGCGCTGGTGATCGGGCAGGCAGGCGCGAAGCCGGACATCGAGGTGATCGCGTCGGAATCCTACGTGCCGTGGGCGGGGCACATGGCGTACCACGCGATGCCGGATGTGATGGGGGCGATCCGCGCTTCCACCACCGCGCTCATCTTCGTCAACACCCGTGCGCAGGCCGAGCGCATTTTCCAGGCGCTGTGGCGCATCAACGAGGACAACCTCGCCATCGCCCTGCATCACGGCAGCCTCGCACCGGAGCAGCGCCGCAAGGTGGAAGCCGCGATGACGCGCGGCAAACTGCGCGCGGTGGTGTGCACCTCCACCCTCGATCTCGGCATCGACTGGGGCGCGGTGGACAAGGTCATCTGCATCGGCGCGCCGAAAGGAGCCGCGCGCCTTGTGCAGCGTATCGGCCGCGCCAACCACCGGCTGGATGAGCCGTCGCAGGCCATTCTGGTACCGGCCAATCGGTTCGAGGTGCTGGAGTGCGAAGCGGCGCGCGATGCCGTGCTGGCGGGCGAGCTCGACGGCGACCCGCCGCGCCGCGGCGGCCTCGACGTGCTGGCGCAGCACGTGCTCGGCATGGCGTGCTCGGCGCCGTTCGACGCCGATGCGCTCTACCGCGAGGTGAAAACCGCCTCGCCCTACCGCGCGCTGACGCGCGACACCTTCGATCGCGTGGTGGATTTCGTGGCCACCGGCGGCTATGCGCTGAAGCGCTACGACCGCTACGCCAAGCTGCGCCGGATGAGCGACGGCAAATGGCGCATCTCGCATCCGCGCATTGCGCAGCAATACCGCCTGAATGCCGGCGTGATCGTCGAAGAACCAATGCTCGACATCAAGCTGCAGGGCAAAGGCCGGCCGGTAGGCGCCGGCGGCCGCGTGCTCGGGCACATGGAGGAGTACTTCCTCGAGCAGCTCGCGCCAGGCGACACCTTCGTGTTCTCCGGCAACGTGCTGCGGTTCGAAGGCATTCGGGAGAACGCGGCCTACGTCACGCGCACGCAGGATCCGGAAGCGGAAGTGCCGTCCTACAACGGCGGCAAGTTTCCGCTCTCCACCTTTCTCGCCCGCCGCGTGCGCGAGATGCTGGCAAATCCGAAAATGTGGGGCTCGCTGCCGGAGCCGGTGGGCGAATGGCTGCGCATCCAGGAGTGGCGCTCGATCATCCCGTCGCCGAACCAACTACTGGTGGAAACCTTCCCGCGCGGCTCGAAGCACTATCTCGTCTGCTATCCGTTCGAAGGACGGCTGGCGCATCAGACGCTCGGCATGCTGCTGACGCGGCGCCTCGAGCGCCTGCGTCTGCGACCGCTGGGCTTCTCCGCCAACGAATACGCGCTCGCCATCTGGGCGCTGCGCGACATGGGCGGTGCAGACATGGACAAGCTGTTCGACGAGGACATGCTGGGCGACGATCTGGATGCCTGGCTTGCTGAATCCGCACTCTACAAGCGCACCTTCCGCAACTGCGCCATCATCTCAGGCTTGATTCAACGCCGCGGGCTGAACGAGGAGAAGACGGGACGACAGGTCACATTCTCATCCGGCCTCATCTATGACGTGCTGCGCGAACACGAGCCGGATCACATCCTGCTGCGCGCGACCTACGAGGATGCCGGTCACGGACTGCTCGACATCGCGCGGCTTTCGGAAGCCCTGCGCCGCGTGAAGGGACGAATCGTTGTAAAGGCCTTGGATCGCGTGTCGCCGCTGGCGGTTCCGGCGCTCCTCGAGATCGCCAAGGAAATGGTGGCCGGCGAAGCGCACGAAGATATTTTACGCGAAGCGGAAGAAGCCTTGATCGCCGACGCAATGCGGAGGTGAATGCGATTGAAACACTGTGGGGCAATGTTGAAATTGAAGTCTCCCTCGCCCCCACGAAGTGGGGGAGAGGGCTGGGGTGAGGGGGTAGACCTACGAAATGCCGTTCTATCGATTCAGAATTCACGGAAGCGGAAATCTGCGGAACGGTATAGAGGGTTTCTACACGACCCGGTGGTGTTGGGCGCCCGATCAGGAAAGTGCGGCTGCAAAGGCGATGAGGATGGTGCGCAAAGATGTCGAGACACAACAGCTGGGCGCGATAACATCTTTAGAAATTGAGGAAGGCTGCCGCATCAGTGCGTTCGAAATCCTTGAAGCACTAAATCGCGGCTACACCTTGTATGGCCCCAGGAACGAGAATGAAGAGTCTTGAGGAGGGATGCGCCCCCTCACCCTGACCCTCTCCCCCGGTTCCGGGGGAGAGGGAATTCTGTATGGAGTACATGTGTCGCCTGATTTGCACATCAAGCTGAACGGCGAGGAGTTGCAGCTCCATCCCTCCGGGGCGCTGTGGTGGGCGGCGGAGCGGACCTTAGTCTTCGCCGATCTGCATTTCGAGAAGGGCTCATCCTTCGCGCGCGGGGGACAATTGCTGCCGCCTTACGACACGCGTTCCACGCTGGCGCGTATCGCGGCGCTGGCGCGGCACTACGCACCGGAGCGCATTATCGCGCTGGGCGATTCCTTCCACGACCGCGATGCCGCCAACCGCCTCGACGACAACGAACGCGCGGCGTTGCGCGAACTTGGAGACCGGGCCGAATGGATCTGGATCGAAGGCAACCATGATCCGCATCCGCCCACCTGGCTCGGCGGCTTGATCACCTCAGAAATCGCCATCGGCGGGTTGATCTTCCGTCATCTGCCGTCGCCGCAACCGGCGCCGGGCGAAATCGCCGGTCACCTGCACCCCTGCGCGAAGGTCACGCGCCGCGGCCGCTCCATCCGCGCGCGCTGCTTCGCCTCCGACGGCAACCGCATGGTGCTGCCGGCCTTCGGCGCCTACACCGGCGGCCTCGACGTGCGCGAACGGCCCTTGCGCGCGCTGTTCGCCGACAAATTCCTTGCCTACGTCCTCGGCACCAAAAGGGTGTATGCTGTAGCTGCATAGGAACGAACCAATGAGAGATGTCAGACTCACTACAGGCTGGCGAGTGACGATACCCATCGAAATCCGCCGCGCACTTGGCATCCGGCCCAAGGATCGGATCGAGTTCAACATGCCATTCGATTCAAATGCCGCGCTCCTGCGCGTAATCCCGCACACGTCGGCGCGCACCAGAAGACTGCCGCGCCGCAAATAGCGACCAAATCTCAGGCCTGCCGGTGGAAGAGGAAGGACGAGGCCCAGCCGAGCAGCATGGCCATGGCCACCGTCATCAACCCGTATTCGAACGGCCGGTCGTGGGCGAAATTGAACAGCCGCCGTTCGAGCCCGATCTGGTCGACGAACAGCGGCGTGGTCTGGGCGCTCGCCACCACGCCGTCGCGGAACAGGTAGACTTCCGCGGTGTACTCGCCGCGCGGCACCGTGGCCGGCAGCGGCACCCGCACGCGGAACAGCGAGTAGCTCAGGAACTCCACCCCGCCGGGCGCTTCGGCATAAAGCTTGCGCCGCTCGCGCGAGCGGATGGCGGCGAGTCGAAACGGCTCGCCCTTCCGCGCCGAGCGGGTGCTTTCGCGCTTCGGCGTCAGATTGGCGGTGCCGAGCTGGTATTGCCGGAGCGTATCGGCCGACGCGATCTTCGCCAGCGGCCTGGTGCTTGCCACGTAGTAGTAGGCGGGCATGCCGTAAAGCGTGATGCGGTCGCGATTGATCCAGATGCCGGCGACCCGCACCTTGCGCCGCACGGCGAGATCGGCATCGGGTCCGCGCACCACCACGACCACGTCGCGCTCGCCGGCTGCGGGGGCTTCCTGCGATTCGATGGCGCCGAACACCACGATCTCGGTGCCGGCGTAGTTCGAGGTGATCTGGATCTGGTCCTGCGACAGGCCCGAGACCAGGTCCTCGGCGCGGGCCATGCGGGCCGCGGCGCACAGGACGAGCAGGGCGAGAAAAAACTTCATGGCCCGCCCGCGGTGACCGCGTAAATGTCGTTCGGCGTCGCCACGAGCCCGTACAGCAGGCGCACGCCGACGGCGAGCACCAGCACCGCGAGCAGAAGGCGCAGCTGCTCGCCCGGCATCCGCGAGGCGATGCGCACGCCGTATTGCGCGCCGACCACGCCGCCAAGAATGAGGAAGAACGCCAGCATGATGTCCACCGTGTCGTTGCTGACCGCCTGCAGGATGGTGGTGGTGGCGGTGACGAACACGATCTGCAGCAGCGACGTGCCCATCACCACGCTGGTCGGCATGCGCAACAGGTAGATCATCGCCGGCACGATGATGAAGCCGCCGCCGACTCCGAGAATCGCCGACAGCACGCCGACGATCACCCCCAGCACCAGCGGCGGCAGCACGCTGATGTAGAGCCGCGACTGGCGGAAGCGCATCTTGAGCGGCAGGCCGTGAATCCAGTTGTGGCGCTGCGGGGCTGGGCGCGGCGCGTTGGTGCGCGCGGCCCGCAAGGCGCGCAGGCTCTCGTTCAGCATCAGCCCGCCGACGCTGCCGAGCAGGATCACATAACCGGCCGACACCGCGATGTCGGCCTGGCCAAGCTTGCGCAGCACCGCGAACAGCTGCACGCCGAGCACGCTGCCGGCGATGCCGCCGATGAGCATCACGCCCGCCATCTTGAAATCGACCACGCGCCGACGCCATTGCGCGATGGCGCCCGACATGGACGAGGCGGTCAGGTGGCTGGCGGTGGTGGCGACCGCCACTTCCGCCGGAATGCCGTAGAAGATGAGGAGCGGGGTCAGCAGAAAGCCGCCGCCGACTCCGAACATGCCCGACAGGAACCCCACGCCCGCGCCCATGCCGAGCAGCACCAGCCAGTGCACGCTCATCTCGGCAATGGGGAGATAGATTTCCATCGCGTGCGGGAAAGCGGCCTCAGGCGAGCCGCGGGACTATAGCGGCGGGCCCCGCCTGCGCAAATTTCCGCCGCTCTCTGGCCGATCGCGGCGGCGCATGCGCTGAATTTTCGAGGATCGATTCAGTTTGAGGGTCGATTCGGGCAGACTCCGCTCTGAGGCTGGCCGGAAGTGCCCCCACGCGCGCCATTAAAGCATGTGCCGAACTTGGGCCGGTGAGCCAACCTTCAGGCGTGCTGCGGGCCGGGACAAACGCCGGTGCGCGAATCGTGGGACGCCGGATTCTGTGTGGGTGAGCCTTGAAACGTGTACCACTCGTTGACAGAGGTGTTCGTCGGAGCGCCCCAGTACGGCATGAATGCGAGCGACTGCAGATTGTAGGAGTAGCCGTTCACCCTGTAGGCATATGCACCGGAATTTGTGTCGCCTTCGAGAGGATCACCAACCTCGAGATATCCGTTTGTATTATCGTTGCTGCAGTTCACGAGATTGTCCGCGAAAGGGTTGTCCATCCACTCGCCAACTTCGTGAGAGATCGCAGAGACGTCCTGTGCGAAGGATCCTGGGTCATCGACGAAAGTGGAATACGCATAGGTCTGGCCGCTCGGCTGAGCGCCGTTAGCGCTGTGATAGCCCGCGATGCAGCAAGCGCCATCTGTAAGAAAAACATTATACGTAATGAAAAGGGGTAGAACGTTTGCAGTGATCGTCGCAGAAAATGTGCTCATGTACGATTGCAGGTAAAGATCGAACAGCCGGATATCCATGGTTCCGACTGACGATGCTCCGAATGGATTGCGTATGACCTTTCCCTGCGTCGGCGTCACCTGGATGGCCTGGGTGGAGAGCACCGTCGGAGACCCCAAGAGCACCTGATAGGCGGTGTTTGTTTTGACCGAGCTCCAAAAATTACCCCGCTGAAACGCATCGCTGTATTGGGTAGCCCCTCCGCCTGGCAGGCCTTGGCCTAAATTAACCCCGCCCTGCTGGTAGACGATGCTGGATTTGAACACGGGGGAGCCCAGGATCAGCTGCAAAACAGTCTTTGTGGTGCCTTGGACGATATGCGAGGCAGGATCGAAACTCATGTGGCCGTTATTGCTGCCGTACACCATCTTTATCGGTACGATGACGATGGGAATAGTCGTGGCGGCGTTGTTCCGGGAGGGATCGGTTCCCACCATGGTGAAGGTTATGGTGGAACGGGAGGTATCCCGGAATTTCCCGTTCCACTGCACCAGCTGCGCACCACCCCCGCCCCTGCGGCCGGGTATGAGATGTTTGTTCCTGTGGTTCGATAAGACCGTAAAGCGGGGCGTGGCCTGCTGGAGCAACACATCTTGATATGCGTTTGCTTCGCCGGCCGCGGGCAGGAAAAGCGCTGACACAAAAAACAGCAGCGAGAATCGCGCGCGCATGAACGTTCGCCAGCACAAAATGCATCGCCTGGAAGAGTGCCTTAGGGCCGGTAAACCCTCGATTGACGCGGGGTCGGCGGTGCCCCCTTCTTCGAAAAAAGTTTCCTGCGGATTTACAGCTTTCGTAAAATGGTAATTATTCTCAGTTGGTGATGAGTGCCCGTACTCGAATTTCCTATTTTAGCCGAGGGCGGCGGCAGTCCAATGGCGGGTACTCTCTACCCGCACCTTCTGCCGCACCCCGAGGCGGCGGTGGGGTTGAAAGGCGATCCGTTGCGACTGGGCGGGTCGCCTTTCGTGCTCCTGGCGGGAATATCAATCCTTCATCGCTTTAGGATCGCGGCCTTTGCGGCCGTGCTCGAGCCAGTCGTTCAATCCCGGCGACAGTTCGGCCGTAGCCCGCTCGCGATAGCGCGCGACATCGTCTTTCGTGAGCACGTCGCGCCAGCGGCCGTTGGTCCCCTTGTTGAGGAATGTCCGATGTCCGCCCCGGACCGCCATTTCAATGCCAGGCAAGAGCGCCGCACCTTGGTTCTTCATTTTCTCGAACGTCGCCGCCTCGACGAGCTCCGGCCACAACGCTGCCGGCGTCTCGATCCCGAGGAACGCCGCGATTCGCGTCATCTCGCCCGGCAAATCGGCCTTCAGGTCGTTGTAATGCACCATCAGCAAATTCTCGCGCTGACGCTCGGTCCAGTAACTGCGTTCGATGTCGAAGAGCGCATCGGCGACGGGCACGACGTCATCGTCGTGTCGTTCAATCCACGACAGGAAGAATTCGCGCGGATCTTCCGGCGGCGGCGCTGAAGGGCTGGCTGTGTCGCCGTCTTCTTGCGCGATCCGCTGGATGCTGCCGATCGCTTGCGGTGTGAAATTCACGAAGTGATTGTGGAACGAGAAGCACGCATCCAGCCCGTCCCGTGCGGTGTGGATATATTTCACCTCGTCATAGATGGGCAGCGCGTCGAACGGCAAATGCGACTTCATCGCGCGGCGGAGCGTCTGCGCTTCCAGCATGGCGATCATGACATCGATCGGTATTTGGAAGCGGCAATCGACCCAGGGATGGGTCTGCAGGATCGGCACCGGCGCCGCCGACTGGAAGATGAGCAGGCTGACGATGCGCTGCGTCCAGGTCGTGCCGGCTTTCGGAAAGGTGGCGACGACGACATCGCCTGGCCGTGGCCTGTAACGGTCCCAGTGCGTGCTGTCGCGGACGCGATCTTTGACAGTCCTGAGCGGAGCGCGCGAAAGCATACGTTTCCCCTTTTTCGACCGGCCCGGTGGTCCGGCCTGAGCCTTGCCAACCAGGTTCAAATTAGGGCATCAACATACTTAACTCAGTAATTGTGGCGGGACGGCGGCTGAACTAGTCTCCGTCCCCATGTTCCCGTTTACCCCGCGTCCTCCCGACTATCCACCCTTGCTGCCTTTGGGCTTCCACCCGATGTCCTTGGCACAGGTCCGGACGCTTTGCGTTGATCGGTTTCCCTTATCCGCAACGCGCCCGATTATCATGCAGGGGTTGGAACAATTCATCGATCACCTTCTTGCTGCCAACATTACTGCCGACGTCTGGCTCGACGGGAGTTTCCTAACGGAAAAGATCGATCCTAAGGACGTTGACATCGTTGTGAGATGCAACGCGGATCAATACGATAATGGCACTGCCGAGCAACGCGCCGTTCTCGACTGGGTGATTGACAACCAGAAGGTGAGCCTTAAATGCGACTCATATACCCTTTGGGATTACCCTTTAGGACACCCACTGCGCGCGGAGGGCGAGTGGTGGTATTCTTACTGGCACGTCAAGTGGGGCTTCAGCCGAGAGGAAGACCCTAAGGGCATTGCGGTGATCGTTCTTGCTGGAAGCGGACCATGAGTAGGTTGTCTGACCTGCAAATTGAGCTACAGGAAGCATCGGCGGCAATTGTGCGCGCCGAACGGACGCTCGCGGAAAATCCCAACATCCCTTCGGTTGCGGCAACGCTACGCACTATCAAGAAGCGGCGTGAAAATCTGGAGGAACAATTCTTTTCAGAGGCGAACATCCTCGGATTGGACGTGTGCGGCTACCGAATTGAGCCGACCGAGGGTCGCCCGACTATAGCGGCCATGACGGCTGTCCTCGGTACGTTTCAGAAGGTTTTTACTAGTGTTTACGATGCCCTCTGCCACGGCCCTAAACTGACCTCAAAAGCCAGTCGCGAAACAATTGCCGCAACGTCCTTTGAGTTTGCATACACATTCCCCGGGTCAATTGGGATTATGATGACGTTACCGAATGAGCGATTGATCGTAGGCGAATCGTCTTTGGACGCTGCGATTAAGACGACTTTCGATCTGGTACACGCAAAGGACCCGGAGGAAGTGCAATCGCTTACCGATAAAGTGGGATTGCCTGCCGTGCGTTTGGCGCACGAATGGGCTCAAGAGAATGCAAGGGCAGGCTTTGGGGCAAACATCACATGGCAACGCAAGGATACTGTGCTTAGCTCTGTGCGCGTGCAGACCCAGGAATTGGCTCGGCTCGCAAGCATAATGACAAATGCTCAAGCCAAAGAGGAAAAGGTTGTAGTGGGCGAGCTTATCACTGTGGAATTAGCCGCCAAAAAATTTCAGATGCGAGTTGGTGAGGCGATACTGCATGGCAACTTCGAGGATGCAATTAGCGCGTCTCATCCAGCACAACTACCGAAGCGCTATAAGGCAACGCTGCACGTGTTGCAAAAAGTAGTTATCTCCGAGGCGGAAGAGGAAATTACCTACTTCTTGTTACGCTTGGACGAACCGGACGGTCCCCCGACCCTTTTGTCACCTTTAGAACCATCGGAAAGCGCGGACTTCAATCGTCCGTAAGGCACCTTGAGAAGGTCGCGCGTTGTGGCTCTAAAGCGGTCCATCGCCGCCGACGCTTCCTCCGGCGTGAATGGTTTTCCTGACTTTGCCACGGCGCCTATGCGGCGGCTTTCACGCTGGCGCTGTACTTTCTTGTGCGTTTCCAATCAACTGACCATAGGTAAGGCGGCGACCGGACACAGAGGATAGCACGCTACGAAACCTTCCGTAATCATTATCATCGCGCTCATTGAACCGGAACGATTGTTCATCCAGATATCTGAAAAGGTGGAAAGGCTCTACGCTAACATACGTCCCTTTGATGGTGCGCTTCAGGAGGCTCCAGAAATTCTCCACACCGTTAGTGTGCACTTTGCCACGCACATACTCGACAGCATGGTCAATAACTTCGTGCTGGTACTCGCCAGTAAGCCCACGATAGCCTACCCATGCGTCGGTGTAGAGCGCCGAACCCGGCTCAACCGTCGCTCTAATCTCCGCGCCCAAAGTGTCACGTCTTACATCGGGAACCACAACGGCCCTAACCCGGCTCTTACCGCCTTTGTGCTTACGTTTAAGAATGCCCATAACGGCCGTTTTGTTTGTGCCGCCAGTCCCGCTAATTGTCCGCTTGCGGCGCACCTTGTGCATGTTCTTGGACAGGCCCCCGAGGAAGCTTTCATCAGCCTCGCACTCACCGTCCATCTTTTCGATTGAGCCAACGCGCATAGCTATCCGAATTCTATGCAGCATGAACCATGCCGATTTTTGCGTGACTCCAAGGTCCCTGCCAAGTTCGTAAGAGCTAATCCCGTTCTTGCAGTTTGCGATCATCCAGATTGCTGGAAACCATTTCTCCAGAGGAATAGGAGAGTCCTCAAATATGGTCCCGACCTTGGCGCTGAACTGTCGCTTCGCGTGCTTCTCCTTGCACTCCCATATCCGCCGCGTCGAGACGAACCGCACATCTGTACGCCCGCAGGTTGGGCAGTGGACACCGTTGGGCCAACGAAGCGCCACCATTTGTGCGAGCGCCACATCGGGGTCGGAGAAGTGCTTGATTGCTTCAAGAAGCGTGCGGGGTTCGTTGCTCATGACCCTGATATAGGGTCATTGGGACACTGTGTCAAGTATATTGGTGCCCAAATTAGGACGCTGACCCGCATTTGTCTTTGAGATGTTGCTCTGGTGGCGGTTAGAGGTCTGGATGGCCAGGAAGGATCGGCACCATTCCTAGAGCCCCGAGGGCAGAAGCGCCCAAGCCAAAAGCGTGCGAAATTTGTATGCGGGCCGTGGAGAGCGCAGCGCTCGCGCTAGCCCAGGACGGGGGCGGTGTTGGCGGAGGGATTGAGCGGCTGCGGCCGGAACGCGGCGGCGGCGGCCTGCGCGGCGGTACGATCGGTGTCGCTCAGTTGCGTGCTCAGGGCATCGGCGCGCGTTTTGGATTCGGCATCGCCCTGCGCCGCGGCGACCAGGTACCATTTGTAGGCGTCGACCAGGCTCTGCTTCACGCCCAGGCCGCGCTCGTACAGCACCGCAAGATTGAACTCGGAATCCGCCAGGCCGAGATTGGCAGCGCGGCTGAACCACAACGCGGCCTGCGCATTGTCCTTCGCTTCGCCCGAGCCTTCCGCGTAGGCCACCGCGAGATTGTGCATGGCCTTGCGGTTGCCCTGCTTGGCGGCCAATTCGTACCAGTGCGTCGCCTGCTTGGGATCCGCCGCCACGCCGCGGCCGCGCTCGTAGAGCGTGCCGAGGCGGTATTGCGCCAGTGGCTCACCCTGCTGGGCGGCCCGCGCCAGCCAGCGCGCGGCTTCGGCTTCGTTGGCCGCAACGCCGTTGCCGTCGAGATACTTCAAGCCCAGCAGCAGCTGGCTCTTGGAATCGCCGCTGTTGGCGAGCGAAGCAAGCTTCTGCATCGGCGAGGAGGGCATGGCCGCGTCGGCAGCAGCGGCTGCGGCCGGAGTCTGTTTCGGCGCCGCCGCAGTCTGTCCTGCCGCGCCTTGATGCGTCCGGGTGGAGCGCACATGCGGAGCAGGGGCCACGCTCGGCGCAGCGGCCGGCGCGGCGGTTGCATCGTTGGCGGCTGCTTGCGGCTGCGGCGTCTCGGCCGCGTCGTCGCTGGACGGCCGCGGCGGCGCCAGACTCGGCCGTGCCGCGAACGGGCTGCTGATGGTGGGCGTGGCGGCGGACGGCTGCGGCAAGCCCACGCCGCGGCTCAGCACCACGCCGGCCAGCGCGGCTGCGATGGCGACACCGAAGATGGAGCCGGCCAGGGCATAGCGCTTCCCGCTCTGCTTGGGCTGCGCGGTGTCGCCTTTGCCGGAGAATGTCCAGTTGAAACCGCCCATCGAGGCGCGCGGCGGCACGACGGTTTCGGCCTCCTTCGCGGCGGCCTTGGCCGAGCGGCGCGCGGCGGCCAGAAACGACTCAGTGGCAGCATTGCCATGCTGCGCGCCGGCATCCGTGAACGGAGCGCCGAATGTGCCCGCCGACAGGTCGTCGGTATGCTCGGCAAAGGGCGAGAACGCCGGCGTCGGCGCAAAATCGGCGGCTGGTTCGTTCATCGGCGGCGCGTGCTCGGGGAACGGCGGTTCGTCGAAGATCGGCTGCTGCGGAGCGCTCTGCTCGTCAAAGATCGGGTGCTGTCGAGCGGCTTGCTCGGCAGGAGGTGCCGCGAGCCGGCTTTCCATAGCCGCGATCCTTGCCGCCGCTTCCTGCACCGTGGCTTGCAATTCGTGAATGGCTTCGCGGTTGCGCTTGTCGGCGGCATCGAAGCCCGCGGCAACGTCGCGCAAAGTCTGCTCCATGCTTCCGGTGGGGCCGGCGCCGGCGCGCTCGGTGTGCTCGATGCGCATGACGATGTCGGAGAGCATCTTCTCGATGCCCTGCAGGCGCCGCTCGGACGGATTGTTCGCGTCCTGCTGCTGAAGCCGGGCGACGGTTTCCTCAATCCGTGCCACCGCGCCGGCATTGGCTTCGGTGGCGGAAATCCTCGCGTTGAGGTGATCGAACACGTCCTTCATCTGCGCCACGGCAGCAGCCTGGCGCCGGGTCTCGGATTCGGCGGCGCTCTTGGCCGCGGTCAGCTGCTCGACGTTTTCCATCGTGTGGTCGATCGCTGAGGCGCTGGCGTAGGCCGTGCGCTCCACCACGCGGATGCGTTCGTCCAGCGCGCCGAGCTGCGTCTCGAGGGCTTGCGCGGTGGCGTCGGCCTCCATGACTTTGCCGGCGAGCGAATCCACATTGGCGGCGAGCGAATCCACGTTACCGGCCAGCGCGGCGATCTGCGAGGCCGACTGGTTGGCGGTCTGGGCGATCTGGTCGGCGACGCGCGAAAGCCCCTGGTGCAGCGCCTTCATCGCCTCCCTGGCGCCCTCGTTGGCGGCGTGCCGCTCGACGCGGGCAAGGCGTTCGGCGAGCGCGGTGACGTTCGCGCTCATCTGCTCGAAGGCTTGCGCCTGCTCGCGCGCGGCGATGTTGATCTGGGTCGCCGCGTGCGTCATGGCGCGGTTGTTTTCGGTCTGGTCGCGCTCGGTCGTCTCCAGGCGGCGCGCCACGCTCTTCAGCTGCTGATCGATCGCCTTGTAGGCATTCTGGGTCTCGCTTTCGCTGCGAGAGACGTGCGCCAGCATCTCCTCGGTGTCGCGCGAAGCACGCGGGGGGATGGACGGCGGCGGCTGCATCGGTTCCGTGAGCCCGCCCCACATGGCGCGTTCGCCTTCATCGGCCGCGGCGGCGAAGCCCCGCAGAATGCGGCGGGGCAGCCATTCGCCCGGCTCTTATACACATCTCCCAGCCCCC
>DIZC01000001.1:0-132 GCA_002429315.1 Alphaproteobacteria bacterium UBA6038 | reverse complement strand
GGCGACATTCCAGGGAAGTTCAGGCTGCATTTCGACTCGCAATCGGCCGAACCATCAAATCAAGGTACCGGCACCCAGATCATGTGTAAAGAAACCAGCTCGATCCCAAATCTAGGTTCGCTCGCGCAAACC
>DIZC01000069.1:17541-41323 GCA_002429315.1 Alphaproteobacteria bacterium UBA6038 | reverse complement strand
CGACATCCTCGATCTCTCCAAGATCGAGTCCGGTACCGTCACGGTGGACGCGGAAGACATCGCGTTCACCAACGTTGTCGATGCGGTGGCGCGGCCATTCCGGCATGAGGCGGAAACGCGGCAACTGTCGTTCGACATCAACATCGACCCGCATCTGGACCGCACCATCGTCACGGATTCCAAGCGCCTGCAGCAGGTTCTCAAGAACCTGCTGTCGAACTCGTTCAAGTTCACCGAGAACGGCGGGGTGCGGCTCACCGTTTCCCGCGCGATCGGCGGCTGGAGCGCCAATCATCCGGTGCTCAACCAGGCGCAGTCGGTGGTCGCGTTCGAAGTGTCGGATACCGGCATCGGCATTCCCACGGAGAAGCAGAAGATCATCTTCGAGGCATTCCAGCAGGCCGATGCCTCCACCAGCCGGAAATACGGCGGCACCGGTTTGGGCCTGGCGATCAGCCGTGAGCTTGCCAACTTGCTCGGCGGCGAGATCCACCTGCGCAGCACACCGGGCATGGGAAGTACATTCACGCTATACCTGCCGCTGCGTTATGTCGGCCCCGCCATCGCCAACCGGCCGCAGACCGGCGCGGGCGGATCCGCGCCGTCGCGCGCCGCCATCATCTCTGCTCTGCCGGAGCGCCCGGTCGAGCAGATCGCCGACGACAGGAGTGCGATCGAGCCGGGCGACACCGTCCTGCTCATCGTCGAGGACGATCCGCATTATGCGCGGATATTGATGGATCTTGCGCACGATCAGCGATTCAAGGTTCTCGTCGCCATGCGCGGCGAGGATGCGCTGGAACTGGCCTACGAATACCGGCCCACGGCGGTGTCGCTCGACGTCTTCCTGCCCGACATGCTGGGCTGGACCGTGCTCTCCCAACTCAAGCAGAATCCGCAGACGCGCCATATTCCGGTGCAGATCGTCACCTTGGACGAGGACCGCCAGCACGGGCTTGCCCGCGGCGCCTTCTCCTTTGTCACCAAGCCGACCAGCACGGAAGGCGTGCGCGCCGCGCTCAGCCGCATCAAGGAATACGCCGAGCCGCGCAAGAAGCGTCTGCTGATCGTGGAGGACAATCCGGCCGAGCAGATGAGCATTGCCGAACTGCTCGGCCACGACGACGTCGACATCGTCGCGGTCGGCAGCGGTGCCGAGGCGCTGGACGCTCTTCACCGACAGGCGGCCGATTGCATCGTGCTCGACCTCCGGCTGCCGGACATGAGCGGCTTCGAAGTGCTTGAAAAGCTGAAGGCGGACGAGCAGCTTTGCGACATTCCGGTGATTGTGTTCACCGGCCGCGAACTCTCGGCGGAAGAAGATGCGCAGCTGCACACCATGGCGCGCAGCATCGTCGTGAAGGGCGTCGAATCCCCTGAGCGGCTGCTCGATGAAACCGCGTTGTTCCTGCATCGTGTCATTACCGATCTCCCGCCGGAAAAGCAGCGCATGCTGGAGCGGCTCAATAGTTCGGACGAGGATCTTGTCGGCCGCACGGTGCTGCTGGTCGACGACGACGCCCGCAACATCTTCGCGCTCTCCAGCGTGCTCGAGCGTCGCGGCATGCAGGTGCTCACTGCAACCACCGGCGAGGAGGCGATCAAGCTGGTCGAATCCACGCCTGAGCTCGCCATCGTGCTGATGGACATCATGATGCCGGAGATGGATGGCTATCAGACGATCGGCAACATCCGCGCCAATCCCAAGTTCCGGCGGCTGCCGATCATTGCTCTCACGGCGCAGGCGATGAAGGGCGACCGGGAGAAGTGTCTCGAGGCAGGCGCTTCCGACTATCTGGCCAAGCCGGTGAACACCGAACAACTGTTGTTTGCGCTGCGCATGTGGCTGCACCGCTAAGGACCTGCAGCCCATGACGGCGAGCAACATGGTCAATGTGCTCCTGGTCGACGACCAGCCGGCGAAGCTCCTCTCCTATGAGGTGATGCTCGAGCCTTTGGGCGAGAACCTCATCAAGGCAGCGTCCGCCAAGGGAGCACTCGAACATCTTCTCAAGACCGATATCGCGGTCGTGCTCGTCGACGTCTGCATGCCGGAGCTGGACGGATTCGAGCTCGCGGCGATGATCCGCGAGCATCCCCGGTTCCAAAAGACGGCGATCATCTTCATCTCCGCGATCCACCTCTCCGAGATGGATTATCTGCGCGGCTACAGCGCGGGCGCCGTGGATTACGTGCCGGTCCCGGTGGTGCCGGAGGTGCTGCGCGCGAAGGTGAAGGTCTTCGCCGAGCTTTTCCGCAAGACCCGGGAGCTTGAGCAGCTGAACCGCGGTCTGGAGCAGCGCATCCGCGAACGCACTGCTGCGCTCGAGGCCTCTACTCAGCGTCTGCTGCAGAGCGAGCGCGGCCGCGGCCTCGCGCTGGTGGCCGGCAACATGGGCTCCTGGGAATACGAGGTTGCGGAGGACCGCTGGTCCTGGGACGAGGGTCACTGCCGAATTTTCGGGCTCGACCCCAAATCGTTCAACTCGCAGGTCTTCGTGCCGAGCGGCGACCTCATCCGCTCCTTTTTTCAGCAAAATGATTGGGCGGATCTCACCCAGACCATGGCACGGCTCGATTCCGGGCAGAGCACGTTCCAGCGCGAAGTTAGCATTGTGCGGGCGGACGGACAGTTGCGCTGGTGCGTGGTGTCGGCGGCGGGGACTTTCGAAAGCAATGAGACGCTGGTGCGCGTCGACGGCGTCACCATCGACATCACCGAACGCAAAGAAGCGGAAATCCGCCAGAGCTTGCTGGCGCGCGAAGTCGATCACCGCGCCCGCAACGCGCTGGCCATCGTGCAGGCCATCGTTCGGCTTGGGCGTGCCGAGAACACGCGCGACTACATCGAGGGCATCGAAGGTCGTATTCGCGCGCTGGCCCAGACACATGAGCTCCTGTCGCAATCGCGTTGGCAGGGCGCGGACATGCTGCGCCTCGTGAACGAGGAAATCTCGCCCTACCGGATCCGTGGCGCAGCCCGGATCGGCGTGACCGGTCCCTCCGTGATCCTGCCGCCGGACAAGGCGCAGACCATCGCGCTCTCCCTGCACGAGCTCGCCACCAACGCCGCGAAGTACGGAGCCCTGTCCAACGATAATGGTGAAGTGAGCATTCGATGGGAGATCTGCGGAGGCCAGTTGAAGCTGCAATGGACCGAAACCAAGGGACCGCCGGTGGTTGCCCCGAAGCATCGCGGCTTCGGCATGAAGATCGTCACCGCGAGCATCGCTCAGCAAGGCGGCGGAGAGGTTTCCTTCGACTGGCAGCCCAACGGGCTTGTCTGCAATCTGTCGCTTTCTTATGGCGGCGCCGAACCGGCAAAAGAAACCCCGCGGCCTCTCCCGGACCATCTGAAGCTGGTGCAGCCGGTTCCGAAGGGTCCGCGGATATTCCTGGTGGAGGACGAAGCGCTGGTCGGGCTGCTGATGCGCGATATCCTGGAGGATATGGGCTGCACTGTCACCGGTCCGGTATCCGATCTGAGCGAAGCGATAGAGATGGCGAGGGCCGGCGGCTTCGACGCCGCGGTGCTGGACGTCAACCTGGGTGGCTCATTCGCCTACCCCCTGGCGGAGTTGCTTCAGGCGGACGGCACGCCGTTCGTCTTCCTCACCGGCTATGCGCAGGACGGAATCGATGAGCGTTTCGGCACCGCGCCGATCCTGCGCAAGCCCATCGAACGGGAAGCGCTGGAGACGGCGCTGCGCACTGCCCTCGCCGGCGCCCCGCATCAAAAGCCCCACCGGATGCGGCATTAAGCTTCGCCATGGAAGGGCACGCCGTTGTGATGTGGCCATGCCCGCGCGCCGTTGCGGCCACCGTGTCGCGCCGCTATCGTCCCGCCGCCGCGACACAGCGGATTCGAAGAATTCGAGGGTAGGGGAGCTCATGCAACGCGGATGGATTCTGGTAGCCACGCTTTCGGTCGTGGCCACCATCGCCTGTGCGGACAACAGCAACAAGGACAAAGACAAGGACCGCACCAAGGTCGAGCCGGCCGTCGCGGCGTACTTCAAGAACGACGATAGCGGCACCGACAGCAGCGTGACGGTCGAAGGAGATACCCTCAGCTACCACGCGATCGCCGGCACCATCGTCGTCCATCCCAAGGGCTGGGATGACGTGACGCAGTCCGCCGAGTCCGAGGGCGCTGCTCCGGAAACGGAAGCCGCGGAGAAGGGGCCGAAGCCGCAAGGAGAGACCGGCGCACGCGCCGCCATGTTCTACGTATACTATGCGAAGAGCGGCGAGAAACCGGAGAACCGGCCCGTCACTTTTCTCTACAATGGCGGCCCCGGCTCCTCGACCGTGTGGCTGCACATGGGCGCGTTCGGTCCCCGGCGGGTCATCACCGCAGACGATACCCATACCCCGGCTGCGCCATACAAGCTGGTGAACAACGACTACAGCCTGCTCGACGCGAGCGATCTCGTGTTCATCGATGCGCCGGGCACCGGATTCTCGCGCATCACCGGCAAGGACAAGGAGAAGGCCTTCTACGGCGTGGACCCGGATGCGTGGGCGTTCGCCGAGTTCGTCACCCAGTTTCTGTCGAAATACGGCCGCTGGAATTCGCCGAAATACCTGTTTGGCGAAAGCTATGGCACGCCCCGCTCGGCGGTGCTGGTGAATATGCTGGAGACCGACCGCTCGATCGATTTCAACGGCGTGATGCTGCTGTCGCAGATCCTGAGCTTCGACATGAGCGCTGACCAGCCCGAGTTCAATCCCGCCGTCGATCTGCCCTACATGCTGGCGCTTCCGACCTATGCCGCCACCGCCTGGTATCACAACCGGCTGCCCGGCAAGCGCCCTCCCGATCTGCAGAAGTTCCTGGGCGACGTGCAGCATTTCGCGATGGGCGACTACTCGCAGGCGCTGCAGGCGGGCGCTGCGCTCAATCATAACCAGCGGCTGACGATCGCCAATCGACTGCACCAGTACACGGGTCTGCCGGTGTGGTACATCCTGCGGGCCGATCTGCGCGTGGACGGCGGCATGTTCGAGCAGAACCTGCAGGGCAATGCTGAAATGACTACCGGCCGGCTCGATTCGCGCTTCTCCGGCCCGACCATGGACCCGCTGGAAAAGCAGGCGGAATACGATCCGCAATCGGCCTCGATCAGCTCGGCCTATGTCAGCGCGTTCAACGATTATGTGCGGCGGGAGCTGAAATACGGCACCGGCAAGCAGTACAAGCCGGAGATTGACGTTTTCCGCAGCTGGAATTTCCTGCATCAGCCATCCGGCGTGCCCATTCCGTTGCCGGAAGCGACGAACGTGATCCCCGATCTTTCGACCGCGATGAAATACAATCCGCGGCTGCGGATCATGCTGGCCGGCGGCTATTTCGATCTCGCCACGCCCTATTACGAGGGCATCTACGAGATGCGGCACCTGCAGATTCCGCCGGCGCTGCAGCGGAACATCGAGTACCACTACTACCAGTCCGGCCACATGGTCTACGCCCACGAGGATTCGCTGAAGCAGATCCACGACAACGCCGCGGACTTCATCCGCAGGACGGACAATCTGAACCAGTAATTGGGGTCTCCCTCTCCCCTCCGGGGGAGGTCCCGCTTATCCTTCCCACCTTCCGAACGGCACGATCTTGTTATCGGCATCGTGGCCAATGTCGGCGCGCCCGAGATACGGAATGCCCGACGCCGCGCACCAGTGGCGGACCACCTGCTCTTCCGTTTGCCCGAACTCGGGATCGTTCGGCGGCACGTCGCTTACGCGACCGAGCTTGAGGCCGGCGACCTTGCGGAGGTTCGGCGCGGACGTGACGTGGAACAGCGCGCGATCAATGGCGTACATCGGCTCCGACACATCTTCGAGCAAGACGATGTGATCAGATAGATCCGGCTCCAGCGCCGTGCCGATCAGGTGCGAGAGGATCGTGAGGTTGAATGCCGCGAGTGGTTCTCCACTCTGCACCGAGGGCTCCAGATCGCCGGGTTCGGGAGCGCCCATTAAAAAACGCAGCGCGCGTTCCACGGCTGCGTTGCCGCCCGCGCGCGCGATATCGCGGGCTACCGGCCCGTGCGCGACTTTGAACTCCGCCTTATAGAGTCCCGCGAGTAGAAAGCCCGCGTCGCTATAGCCTAGGTGTAGTTTTTTCCGCGCGGCTTCGTTCAGCCGCGGCAACACGGCTTCCGCAATACGATTTGCACCGTAACCGCCGCGCGCCCACCACAGCGCATCGAAATTCTCGTCGTTCGCCACTTGCACGAAGGCGTCTGCACGCGCCGCATCCTCTCCGGCAAAATGCCCCCACGAAAGAAAGCACTGCGGATGGAAGAACAGTTCAACCTGATCACCGAACGCCGCGTCCGCAACCGCCTGCACGCGCGCAGCAATACGCTCGTCAATCCGCGACGCAGGCGCAACGATTCCAATCCTCATTTGGTGTTTCGCCACTTTCGCTCGCGTGCCAACGCGATCTCGCTTATAGCTGCCGCTCATGATCTTCGACAAACCTTACTTTTTCTGCGGTATCGGCGGCAGCGGGATGCTGCCGCTGGCGCTGATCCTGCGCGGCCATGGTGCCACGGTATCCGGCTCCGACCGCGCGCTGGATCAGGGCCGCACCGCCGCGAAATTCGAGTTCCTGAAGAGCCGCGGCATTGCGCTTTATCCGCAGGACGGCACGGGCGTCACCAGCCCGGAACAGGCAGTGGTGATCTCCGCGGCCGTCGAAGATACCGTGCCGGACGTGGTGGCGGCGCGGAAGCTGGGTGCGCCGCTTATGACCCGAGCCGAACTGCTGGCGGAACTGTTCAATGCCGCGCCGCAGAGCATCGGCGTGGCAGGTACGTCCGGCAAATCGACCGTCACCGGCATGATCGGCTGGATGCTGACCGATCTCGGCCGCGATCCCACCATCATGAACGGCGCGGTGATGAAGAACTTCGCCAGCATGGAGGCTCCCTTCGCCAGCGCCCGGGTGGGAAAGAGCGAATTTTTCATCAGCGAAGTGGACGAAAGCGATGGCTCGATCGCGCGCTACGCGCCGCACATTGCCGTGGTGAACAACATCTCGCTCGACCACAAAACCATGGATGAACTCCGTGCGCTGTTCCGCGATTTCGTGGCGAAGGCGCAAATGTCGGTGCTGAATCTCGACAATGAGGAAACCGCAGCGCTTGTGCCCTCCGCCGCGGGAAAGACCATCACTTATTCCTTTGTGGAATCTCATGCCGACCTTCTGGCGAGCAACGTCGTGCCTGCGCCCGACGGCATCTCGTTCGATGTGCGCGAGCGGGACGGCGCCGCACACAAGCCGCAGTTCCTGAACGTCGCCTTGCAGGTGCCGGGGCGGCACAATGCCGCCAATGCGCTGGCGGCGCTGGGCGCGGTCCGCGCCCTCGGCATTCCGTTGCGGCCAGCGGCGGCTGCCATGTCGCGCTTTGCAGGAATTCGGCGAAGGCTTGAGGTGGTGGGCGCCGCAAACGGCATCACGGTGATCGACGATTTCGCGCACAACCCGGACAAGATTGCCGCCACGCTTGCCACACTGCATGCGTTTGCCGGGCGGCTGCTGATCCTGTTTCAGCCGCATGGCTATGGGCCGTTGCGCAAAATGAAGACCGAATTCATCGCCGGATTTGCGCGCGATCTGGCGCCCGACGACATCCTGCTGATGCCAGAGCCGGTCTATTACGGCGGCACCACCGAAAGGAGCGTCACCAGCGAAGACATCGCGCAGGGCATACGCGAGGCGGGACGCAATGCGCTCGCTTTCGCCACCCGTGCCGAATGCGGAAACAAACTTCTCGAACTCGCCAAGCCCGGCGATCGTATCGTCATCATGGGCGCGCGAGACGATACGCTCGCCATCTTCGCTGCCGATCTCCTGCTTGCACTGGAGCGGGGCGGGACCACACTCTGATCCACCAACGGAACTGCCGGTTTTCGCCCCGCGTTTCCTTAAAAAGGAGGCGCCCTATGGCCCTGCTGGAGAGAACGGGCCCGATGCGGTGCGCATCGATCGCTTCGGGCGCCATCGGCCGCATGCCCCGTCCGAAGAACAGGCTTTTGCGCGCTTACCCACCTGGATGTGGCGAAACGTCGAGGTGCACGAGTTCGTTGCCTGGCTGCGCGCGCACAACGAACGGCTTGCGCACGACCAGCGCGTCGAATTCCGCGGGCTCGACATTTACAGCCTCGGCGGTTCCACCGCCGCGGTGCTCGGCTATCTCGACAAACACGATCCCGAAGGGGCCAAAGACGCGCGGCGGCGCTACGGCTGTCTGACGCCGTGGCAGGACGAGCCCGCCCGCTACGGGCGGGCGGTGCTGTACGGCCGTGAGCCATGCGAGCCGCAGGTCGTCGCGCAATGCAGGACCTGTTGAGCGCCAGCATCGACTGGATCAAGGGCGATGGCGAAGCCTTTTTCGATGCCGCGCAGAACGCGCGCATCGTGCGCGCCGCCGAGCAGTACTACCGCATCGTGTACGAAGGCTCGCGCGAGTCCTGGAATCTGCGCGACCGCCCCATGTTCGACACGCTGCACCATCTGATGGCCGCCCCGTCCCGATGCCAAGGTCATCGTGTGGGCGCACAATTCAAGCCGGAAACTTATCCGTTCGGATTGTGACGGACGGCGCTTAGGGCGTGTGAAGCTTGCCCATCTTCACCACTTCGAACTCGGCGCCCGTCACCTGCCGCAATTCGCTGACCAGTCGGTCGTTGTTCCAGCGGTCATCCGGCGCGCCGGAGATGTACCAGTTGCTGCCGTTGTCCGCGACGAACATGCCATACGTCTTCAATGCGGTGAGGATCACTTTTGTCTGCGCACTGAAGCTCGCCGGGATTTGATAGCTGGCCTTCAGCCGCACCCGCATGCCCATCGGCGGAAGATTGGCGCTGGTCAAATCGGACGCCCAGTGGTTGGCGGGCTTCACATAGGCCTTGCGCGTGTTCGCCACGGTGAAGCGCAGCGCGTGCACGATCGCGCCGGCCGCCACTTCATCGTAGCGCACCAGACCGGGAAAGATCGGCAGGCCCGCGGCATCGGCGCTGGTCCAGCCGGGCTTCTGGGTCGGCCGGACGATGTCGGAGTCGACGTGGAAGATGGCGCCCACATCGGCATTCCAGCTGATATCCGGCTGTGGAAAAGCTCGGCCCATTTCGTAGAGCCGGTTGGTATCGCGATCGATCACGATCACATGCCGGTCGCCGCCGAACTTCCTGCCGTCGTCGCGCATGCCTTCGATGGGCGCGTCGGGCGGCACGGGATAGGGCCCCTTGTCGCTTTCGCTCTTGTAGGCCTTCAGATGGATGGTGACGTACATCTGCGAATCCGGCACCAGCACGTAAGGGATGCCGATGATGCTGTGCTGGTAATAGCCGGCGCCGAAATCCGGATGCAGGCCCGTCGCAAGCCCGATCGACGCGATCAGGTTGTCGGAATTGGGATCAACGGGCGCGTTCGAAATGTCGTGGTTCCAGGCGTTGTCCGCGGGGAACGGGACGGTGCCGTTGAGGCTCGCCCCGACGCCGAGGCTGGCGCCGCGCAAGTCGCCATACGTCACCGCGAATGCGTGCGTAGCGAGCGCCAGACACGCCGCAGCGCAAACCCCGAACACGAATTTCATGCAAATCCTCCGAGCCCCCCGCCGCCCGCACTGGCCGACCATCTGCAAATTCGCCGCCGCGGTCAATTACGCTGCCGACGGCCTATTAATCGCTGATGAGCGCGGCTGCTAAACTTTGATGTGCTGCATGGCTGCCGGGGCTCCCCTATCCGGACGTTGCTTCAGAACGTCCTCTGGAACGTCAGCGCAACAAAATCCCGGTCGGCCAGCGGCTGCTGGGATGGCGCGCCAAAGAAATGCGTGAACGTCAGACTGCCCCGCCACGCTGCGCGGAAGGTGCCGGATATTCCGATCTCAAAATTCCCGGCATTGTCGTACTGATCCTCGTCCGTGCTGGAGTTGCCCACCAGGCCATAGCCGAACCCGATCGGCACGCCCAGGTCCAGCGCCGGCAGCACTTCGAAATATTGGGGCGTGAAGCTAGCCTGAAAGGCCATGGCAAACCGGTTCACGGTGGGATCGAGCGCCGAAGCGTTTTTGGTAATGTCGAGCCGATCGTTTGCGGCGACCTCAATGTTCAGGTCGGCGCGTTGCCACAGCGGCGAGGCGGCAAACGTGGTGATATTCGAAAGCTGGCCGTGCAGCGTGTCGCCCACCGCGTACAGCGCATGACCGCTGGCGTCGGCAAGGCCCCCCAGCGGCACGGCCACCGGGCCGCTGACGAGGGGCATGTTGCGGCGGAACGAGAACTCGCCGGCCACATTGCTGTCGCCCAGATAGGTACTGAAGCTTGCGCCGTAAAGCTCGATGCCGGTTGGGTAGACGAGCTGATACGTTCCGTCGCCGCCACGCCCCGAGGGAGCGCCGACGCGCAGGTACACCTGCGGATCCTTTGCGTTGAAGCGAAGCGCATAGAAGCCATAGTTGAAGTCGCCATCGTTCAGTTGAAGGGAGATGCCGAACTGGCCGGAATCCGGCCCCCGCAGGTCGCCCATCCGGTAGAGATAGTGGCCGGGCGCGAGGATGAGTCGTTCGCCGCCCGGGCCCTGATAGTCGGCGTAGCTGAAATAACTGCCGGAGCCGGTCAGTTGGTTCTTGCGCCAGGCAAACTGGTCGTAGGCGTTCAGCGATATGTCCTCGGTCAACTGAAGCGCGATCGACGCCTGCCAGACCGGCAGGAAGACGTCCTTGGCGTAGGACGACGGCTGGGCAAGTTCTTTCACCACGTCGGTGGGCGCCTGCCCGGCTGAAATGCTGTTGTCGCCGAAGAAGAGGCTCTCGCCCCACAGCAACGTGTAGCGTCCGACACGGAAAGAGACCGGGATCCCCGCGGCGTCGAAGCCGCCATGCACGAAGGCGTCGCCCAGCTGCACGTCGGCACCCTCCTGTCTGCGCACGGCGCGGGTGAATTCGTCGTGCGGCACCGAGTACGGGTTGAAGGTCTGCAGCGAGTCGTTGTCGTTGCGCTGGTGGTAGACGGTGTCGTACCAGCCGGCGGCGCTGATGCGCAGACCGAAATCGCCGTCGGTGGCGTCGAACTCGGAAAGTAGGTCGAGACGGTCTGAGATTGGGCCGGGGCGGAAATTCCAATCACCATCGTCCCAGTTCGGGTTGGCCACCAGAGCATTGTCGCGGGAGCTGACGCGGAAGGCCGCGGTGTAGCGGACGGTGTTGTCCCACCTCACATCGAAATCGCCCGCGTGGTAAAGGTCCGCCGCCATGGCGGGAACAACGCAAAAGAACGCGAGCAACGCCGACGGGGTCAGGATGCCGCGCCGCAACGGCGCGGAACCCCGCGGGAAATCCCATCGCCCGAACGTCATGTTGCCTCGGCACTGCTCCGGCCGGCATAAAACCACAGAAAGGCCTGAACTGCGCCTGAACGGACGCGGCCTCCTCTTTACAGCGGTGCTGGCTGTCATCTCGCTCGCAGGCGGCCCGGCCGCGGCGGTGCCGCCGCAGGAGGCTGCCCAGCTGAAGACCACGCTCACCCTCGTGGGCGCGGAGCGCGCCGGCAACAAGGTGGGCACCATACCCGCATGGACCGGCGGCTACACGACACCTGCGCCTGGCCCCCGCGGCGGGGCGATCCGGCCGGACCCGTTCTCAGGCGAGAAGCCGCTTTTTGCCATCACCCCTGCCAACTTCCAGACGTATGCAGACAAGCTACCGGAAGGCGCCAAGGTCCTGTTCCGCAAATATCCGGACTACCGGATGGACGTTTATCCCACGCACCGAACCGCTGCGTTTCCGGCGTCCGTCTACGACAAAGTTTTTCGCAATGCGACCCGCGCTCACGCCGCCCCGGAAGGCATTGCATATGGGGTCGAGGGGGCAGCCGGCGGAATCCCGTTCCCGATTCCGAAGAACGGCTTCGAAGTGGTGTGGAACCATCTGCTCGCCTATTGGGGCCCGGCGCGGGAGCTGCACGTGAACACGTATGTGATTTCGCCGGACGGCACGCGCACGCTGTCCTCGGGGTACGACGAGGTGGCGGATTTTCCCTACTACTATCCCGGCGCCACGCCGACCTCCTACGGCGGCTACTACTTCAAGACGCGGCAGATCCAGGACGCGCCGCCCGCCGCCGTGGACCAAGGCTATCTGGATTGGCAGCCGATCGACACCGCCCGCTACAAGTTTGCTGCCTGGCGACTGCTACCGGGGGAGCGGCGGGTGCGCCGCGGGCCCTCGCTCTCCTACGATGTGCCCGATCCCAATGCGTCCGGCTTCGAGAATCTGGACGAGTACTACATCTTCTTCGGCGGCCCGGACCGCTACGACTGGAAGCTGCTCGGCAAGAGGGAGATGTACATCCCTTACAACAACAACCGCTTCTATGCGCGGTCCCAAACCGAAGTGATGGGACTTCGCCACGCCAATCCCGACGATCTGCGCTACGAACTGCATCGCGTCTGGGTGGTGGAAGGCACACTCGCGGCGGGCAAGCATCACATCGCGCCGCGGCGCCGCCTCTACGTCGACGAGGACACCTGGCTCGCCGTCTACAGCGACTCCTGGGACGAGAGCGGCAAGCTGTGGAAATTCGCCCACGCCACCACCTATCTGATGCCGGACGTGCCGGCGCTGATCCTGGGCAGCCAGTTCGTGTACGATTTCGATCTCGGCGGGTACGTCTTCGGCTTCGCGTTCAACGGCAGCGGCTACCGGATTACCGGGCCACATCCGGCGAGCACCTTCTCGCCGGAATCCTTGGCGGCCCAGGCGGTGCGCTAAGATTCGAGGCCGGTATAGGCGAGGCTGGCAAGGCGCTGCATTTCGGCGGCCGACATTTCGCCCGTCATCACGGCGCCGACCACGTCGTCCTGCCAGATGCAGACGCGCAGATTCCCCTGCTTATATTGGTCGAAGCGCGGCGGCCCGGAGGGCTTACGCACATACAGCGCAAAGGCGCGATTGCCGGCGTGGCGATACAGCAACTCCACGGCCTTACCGCTGCTCACCGCATCGTAGGTGCGCATGCCGACCAGAATGTAGCCCATGCGTGACAAATCCGGCGCCTTCACCGGCATTGCCAACGCACTCTGCATGGCGCGGTTCGCGGCTGCCGACTGTGCTCCCGAACGCACGGCAACGATCTGGCGCGCGGGCAGCGCATCGCTGCGCGCGGCCAGCGCTTCCTCGACGATGGGCTCTTCGTGCGGCGTGGCTTGCCGGTAGAGCATCGGCCCACCGACCAGCACGAGCAGCGCCGCCGCGATGGCGGCGATCGTCCGAAGCGGAGCGAACGGCCAGGATCGGCGCGGCGGGTTTTCGATCAGCGCGATCCACCCGGCGGGGATAGGTGCGTTCAGAAGAGGGCCGTAGGTTTCGGCGATCCGCGCTTTGTCGGCGCGGTACAGCGCCACCCTTTGGCCCAGATGCGGATCGCGCGCGATCGCCGCCTCTATCGCCGCCCGCCCGTCCGCGGGCAGCTCGCCATCGATAAAGGCGTGGAGACTTTCGTCGCTGATCTGGAGCTGCTCGGTCATCCTCTTAGCCTTCGCCGCGCATCCAGCGAGGTGACGCTCGCCGTCTCGCGTTCCGCCCCCGTCTCGAGCGCGTTGCGCAGGCGCTCCCGCGCCCGGGCAAGCCGTGACATCACGGTGCCCAGTGGAATTCGCAGCGTCTCCGCGATCTCCCGGTAATTCATCCCTTCCAGTCCCACGAGCAGCAGGATCTCGCGATGCTCCGCCGACAGTGTGTTCATGGCGGCGGCGAATTCATGAAAGGGCGCCCGGTCTGCCGGTGCCACGCTCGCCAAACTGTCTGCCAACGCCGTGATGTCCTCCTCGATTCCTCTGCTGCGCTTCCGGCGCAGCTCGTCGACATAAAGATTGTGCAGGATGGATCTCAGCCAGCCTCCGAGCTTCTGGGGATCCCGCAATCGGTCCGACTGCCGGAGCGCCCGCTCGAGGCAATCCTGCACAAGGTCATCTCCGGTCGCGACGCTGCCGGAAAGCGCCGACGCATATCGCCGGAGGGCCGGCAATTGCGCGATCAAGGCGCCCGTGAACTCCCCGCGCGTGTCGGTCCTCAGCACTGCCTCGCGATGAACGGCCCCTGGATAGTCTGGGCGGCGGAATGGGATGGGTAAAGGACCACCGATCTCCCTCCGATTTCCGGCGCCCCGCCTCCCGTGGTCATCGCTTCGCCCCTTCTTCGTCGCATTTCATAGGTTGGACGGGCGGGTGACGCTGTTTATTCCAACTCGGGCGGGCGACGGCCCGTGAACAAGGATAACAAACGGCGACCGAACAGGTGCGGAATGGAAGGACCGTAACACCTGGTGAGGAGCGGGCATCGGCCAGCGCGGTATCTCCAAGACGTCCTGACGTCAAAAAAGCCCCGTAGGTTCTGACGCCGAAAATCTACGGCTCGCGGTGTACGGCAAGGAATAATAGGCACGTCGAATTCGTCTAGCCAAGGAGCGGTACTGATGCCGCCGCAGGTCGCCTTGGCGCGACGGGTGGGAGGTTTGCATGAAAACGAAAATCAGCCTTGGGTTTGCTCTAGCCGTGCTTGGGTCCACGGCGCTCGCCGCGGTGGTGGCCGTTGCCTCGCCGGCGAAATCGCCGCCTGCGGGTGCGGGGTTTGAAGCGATCTATCTGGTATCGAACCATCCCGGCCTTGCTGCGAACTACGATCCGGATCTGGTCAATGCCTGGGGTATTTCGCACGCCCCCGGATCGCCGCTGTGGGTCTCCGATAACGGCACGAACAAGTCCACGCTCTACGACCGCAAAACCGGACAAAAGGTTCCGCTGACCGTCGACATCCGACATGGCGGCGCGCCGACCGGGAATGTCTTTGTGCCGCAGAAGGACGACGGCGATGTCGACTTTCCGATCCGGAAAAACGGCGTCAGCGGCCCCAGCATTTTCCTTTTCGTCACCGAGGCTGGGACTATCCAGGGCTGGAACCCGAATGTGGACCTGACCCATGCCGTCCTTGCGGTGGACCGGTCCGCGCAGAATTCTGTCTTCAAGGGCGTCGCGCTCGGCGGCGCGAACGATAGGTTGTTCGCCGCGGACTTCAGCAACAACGAGGTGGAAGTGTTCGACGATCGCTTCCATCAGATCAATGCGTTTACGGATACCAGTCTTCCGAAGCGCTTCGCACCCTTCAACGTCGCCCTCATCAATGGGAAGCTCTATGTCGCGTTTGCCAGGCGCGAGCGAGGCGGCACCGACGAGGTCGATCGCCGCGGGCTAGGTTACATCGACGTGTTCGATCTTGCCGGCCGTTTGCAGCAGCACCTCATTTCCAACGGTCCGCTGGATGCCCCCTGGGGGATGACGATCGCGCCGCAGGGGTTCGGCGCGTTTTCGGGCGCCCTTTTGGTGGGAAATTTCGGCAATGGCAGGATCAATGCGTTTGATCCGAACACCGGGGAATTCCGTGGCACGCTGAGTCATTCGAACGGCAATGCGATCAAGATCGATGGCCTGTGGGGTCTGGACAGCGGACCAGACGGAAACGTCACCTTCGCTGCCGGTCCGAACGACGAGTCCGATGGCCTTGTCGGCCTTATCGAGCCGGCCAGCCCCTCGGTTGCGTCCCGCTGACGGGCGCATGCACAACCCGGCGCGGGCACCTATTCCGGTTCGCGCCGCGCCGGGCTTCCGTTCACGGCCGCAGGGCCCGGATCGAGCGCGAGATAGAGCAATCTGAGCAGCGCGCTGAGATCGACCGTACAAATAGCGATAGTCGCACGCGATCGAGATAAAGAAGAAGCTCGCCGAGAAGACGATGATTCCCAGCAGCATGAGTGCGAACACAACGTCCGCGGAGCGGCGGCGCAACAGAAAGAACGCCGGCTCGGCGACGATCATCGCCAGGAAGGTCGCGAGGGAGAAGAGTGGCGTCCCAAGAAATCGGGTCGCGTAATCGTCGATAACTCGTCGCGTGGACTATAGCGAGGTTCGAGGCCAAGCGACCGCATGATTTTGGGAGGGCCGTCCACGCCGACGATGTGGGGGACGGAGAGGTCGAGATTGGGCGTGAGGACGAGCCATCGGAAAATCGCGGCGCGTGTTCGAAGATAAATGCCGGGATGATCCAGAATGAGCCCCAGCCATGGGCGATGCAGGGCATCGTCGGGCACATGCGCCAAAGCGGCTTGCAGTTTTCCTGAGCCCGCGAGGTTATCGCTTCGCACGGGAGAGTAAAGCCGGCGGCCATCGCTGCGCATCGCCTGCCCTAGATCGCCGGTCACGCGCGTGGCGAGCGCGACATCGGCGCACACCAGCGCGACCAGGGCGCCGAGTAGCGCGCCGCCGCCCCAGAACCAGGCGTGAATGGTGCGGCCCCACTCCGGCCCACGATCCAAACCACGGCGATCGCGCCGACAAGCAGGAGGATGATGCCGTTTTGGCGCGAGAGCGCCGCCAATGTGAGAAGAAGAAACGCCGCCGCAAGCAGCGCGTAGCGGCGCCCTCGACTGCGCCATTGCCCGCTGAGATGCGCGAGCGCAATGAAGCCGGCAACCAGGGCATTGGCGAACAGCACGTCCTTCCAGACGATGCCCTGATAAACCGACAATTGAGGCGTGAGGACGCAAAGCGCGGCGACGAGCGGGGCAGCCTAGGAATTCTCGGGGCGAGCTTGAGCAGTGATAGCATGGCGCCGAAGATCAGGAGCGCATTGCCGGCCACGAACAGCCCGCTTCCGGGCACGACGGTATCGGCCAGTCCCAGCAGCCACGACATCACCGGCGGGTGCCATGCGTGACAGACGGCGGTGCGGCCCTCGAAGAGTTGAATTACAGAATCGTAAGAAAGCTGGCCCGGCAGGCTGGCCGCCATGGAAAAAACAAAACCGGCCACAATAACGGCAGCGGTGAACCAGGCTGGCGCCCGCGACATTGCCTGTAAACCGTGGCGATTGAGCAAATTGCCTCTTTCGTTGAGCATGTAGTATGGAAGGCGTCGAAGGGACCCCCGTGACAAAGCCAATCTTTCAGGACCGCACCGGACGGCGTGCAGCCCGGGTGTCATGGATCGGCTGGCTCATAGCAGCGCTGACCATGGTGCTCGGCGTGGTGTTTGCCGTCACCTTGCTGGCGCCCTCGCAGATGGCCGCGGCCAAGCTTCCCGGCGAGATCAGTGTCCTGCACGTTCAAAAGCTTGAGAAGGCTGCGGCCGCCCCGAGCCTGATGCGATCGGCCATCCAATTGGCCGCCGAGGCGCGCGCCAAGCGACTGAAGCTTCTCCTGAAGCGGCTGGCAGCCCGCGAACGCGGTGCGCGCGTGTTGGCCAGCGCCAAGCTGAGGCATGCCGGACGGCCCTTGGCGATCGCGTTTTATCCGAATTGGGAGCCCTCGGCGTATGATTCCCTCAAGGTCGCTTTGCCCAACCTGGATTGGGTCGTTCCCACCTGGCTGAGCCTGCAGGGCCCGGATTTGAAGCTCAGGGATGCGTTCGACAAAAAGGTCTATCAGCTGATCCGGCGGCGTCCGAAAGTGGCGATTCTGCCGGTCATCCAGAACTCGACTTTGGGAAAGTGGGACGGCCCCCATATGGCCGAACTGCTTGCTGACGCAGGACGGCGGAGCCGTCTGATCGCCGATCTGGTTTCATACACCGCCGCGCACCGGCTGCAGGGGGTTGTAATCGACTTCGAATCCCTGCCGGATTCGGCCCATCCCGATCTCGGCACCTTCCTTAAGGCGCTGAGAGTGGCCTTTGCGCCGCACGGATGGACGGTTGCGGTCACTGCGCCTTTTGCCAACGACCAGTGGCCGTTTGCCCGTTTCGCCGCCGATGTCGATTACACAATGCTGATGGCCTATGACGAGCATGCCTCGGCTGGCGCGCCAGGCAGCATTGCCGGCCAGACCTGGTTCGAAAACCTTCTCGACCGCCGGATGCAAGTGCTGTCCCCGGACCGCACGATCGTGGCGCTGGGCAGTTACGCCTACGATTGGAATTCGGACGACGTCGATAGTCTGTCGTTCGAGGAGGCGGTCATCGCCGCCAACGACGCAGACGCCACCGTTGATTTCGATCCGCAAAGCAACAATCCGCATTTCTCCTATCTCGAAGAGGACCACACGCGGCACGATGTATGGCTGCTGGATGGGGTTACGGCATACAACCAGATCCACGCTGCCGATCTGTATCGCCCGCGGGGATACGCAATCTGGCGGCTGGGCAGCGAGGATCCCTCGGTGTGGTCGGTGGTCGGGCGGCGATACGGCGCCTTGGCGCCGCCAAGCCTCCGCGACATTCCCGTGATCGAGGACATCGATTTCGAAGGCGCGGGCGAATTGCTGCGGGTGGAGGCGGAGCCGCAATCGGGCGCGCGCACCTTCGAGGTGGAAAGGGCCACCGGCGACATTGACGACGAGACCTATACGAAGCTGCCCACGGGCTACGTCATCCGGCAGTTTGGGGCCGCCCGCAAAACCGTCGCCCTGACCTTCGACGACGGACCCGATCCCGAATGGACGCCGCAGATCCTCGATATTCTGCGAGAGGAGCACGTGCCGGCGACGTTCTTCATCATCGGCAGCAACGCCGAGGACTATCCAGAACTCGTGCAGCAGATCGTCGATGACGGCAACGAGGTGGGCAACCACACCTTCACCCATCCCAATCTCGCTGAGACACCTGATCGCGTCGTGGCATTGGAGCTGAACGCCACGCAGAGATTGTTCGAGGCGCTCACCGGCCGGTCGATGCGCCTGTTCCGGCCACCGTATCTCGGAGATGCCGAGCCCACCGATGAAGATGAGATCGTTCCCGTGCAGGTGGCGCAGGACATGGGCTATGTCACCGTCGGCGAACACGTCGATCCGGTCGATTGGGAACTGCCCGGAACGAATGCCATCGTGGCCCGCGCGCTGAAGCTGGTGCACGACGCGCGGCCGAATTCTCCGCGCAACATCATCCTGTTTCACGACGCGGGTGGAGACCGCTCGCAAACTGTCGCCGCGCTGCCCATCCTGATCGAGAAGCTGAAGGCGCAAGGCTATCGCTTCGTGCCGGTGTCGGGACTGGTGGGGTTCAGCCGCGACCAGGCGATGCCTCCTCTGGCCACGTCCATGTCTCTGTTCACCGACCGCGTGGTATTTTATGCGATCAGCAAACTTGGCCGGCTGATGCACCTGTGCTTCCTCGCCGCAATCTGGCTGGGCATCGGGCGGGTGCTGTTCCTCGTGGTATTGGCACTGCGGAATCTTCGCAACGAGCAGCGGCAGGCCAAAGCACCGCCGGCGATAGCGAACGACATGCGCGTCTCGGTCGTGATCCCCGCCTACAACGAAGAGCGGGTGATTGCGCGCTCCGTGCGCCGTATTCTCGAAAGCAGCCACGCCGACCTTGAAGTCATCGTCGTGGATGATGGCTCGAAGGACGATACGTTTGGCGTGCTGACCGCGGCTTTCGGCGAAGATCCGCGGGTGACGCTGGTCCGCATCGCCAATGGCGGCAAGGCGAACGCATTGAACGTGGGATTGGCGCGCGCGCAGGGGGATGTGGTGGTGGCGCTGGACGCCGACACGATCTTCAGGCGCGACGCCATCGCACGCCTGGTCCGCTGGTTTGCCGATCCCGCCATCGGCGCCGTCGCCGGCAATGCCAAAGTCGGCAACCGCATCAACATGATCACGCGCTGGCAGGCGCTCGAATATATCGGCGCGCAGAATCTCGAGCGCCGTGCACTCGCAGCACTGGGGACACTGACCGTGGTGCCGGGCGCCATCGGGGCGTGGCGGCGCAGCGCCGTCGAGCAGCTGGGCGGCTTTGCGACCGACACCGTTGCGGAGGATCAGGACCTGACCATTGCGCTACAGCGCGCTGGATATCGGGTGCTGTTCGACAGTTCCGCGATTGCCTGGACGGAAGCGCCGACGACATTCAAAGGGCTTGCGCGTCAGCGCTTCCGCTGGGCATATGGCACTCTGCAGTGCCTGTGGAAATATCGTACCTTGACCTTCAGCGGGCGGCATGGCGCGCTTGGTCTGATTGCGCTCCCACAAGTCTGGCTGTTCCAGATCATTCTCACGGCGCTTGCGCCCGTCGCCGATCTGATGCTCCTGTGGCAACTCCTGTCGCAAGGGGCGGCCTATCTGGAGCACGGCGCGGAATTCAACAACGACAGCCTTATCAAGGTCGGTCTCTATTACGGCGTGTTCGTGCTGCTCGACATGGCCGCGGCGGCGTTCGGATTCCTCATCGAAGGCAACGAGCAGAAGCGGCTGCTGGTGAGCTTGCCGCTGCAGCGTTTCGGGTATCGGCAGCTGATGTATTACGTGGTGGTCCGCTCGATCTTCACCGCGCTCAAGGGCGCGGTGGTCGGCTGGGGCAAACTGGAACGCACGGCGACGGTGATGGCGCTGGAAGCCGCCGAAACCCTGTAGCCTGCGGCTCCGTTGTGCGTTGTATCCTTGCCGCGGCAGGAGCAATGGTCTCGCCGGAGCGGAACACAGGCTGAGCAATCTCGATGGCATCGAAACGGCCGCATCCTAATGAAGCGCGCCTGCTTACCGAGCAGATCAGTCCACGCTATGTGGAGCTCGATTCGTGGCCGGCGGCGGAGATGATCGCGGCCATGTACGAGGGCCAGCTTGCCGCGGTGGCTGCGGTGCGGCCGGCGCTCGACGCCATTGCGGCGGCGGTGGAGGACGCGGTGCCGGCGCTGCGGCGCGGAGGGCGCATTGTCTACGTGGGCGCCGGGACCTCCGGCCGGATCGGCGTGCAGGACGGCACCGAGCTCACGCCGACATTCGATTGGCCCGTGGAGCGTCTCGTGTTCCTGATGGCCGGCGGTTTCGATGCGCTGATACAGAGCATCGAAGGCGCCGAGGACAGTGAAGAGAACGGCGCGCACGCGGTGGCCGAAGCGAACATCGGCCGCAACGATGTGGTGATCGGAGTCGCAGCGAGCGGGACCACGCCATACACCATCGGAGCATTGCGCGCCGCCAGCGTAGCGGGTGCGGTGACCATCGCCGTCGTCAGCAACCCCGGCTCACCGCTGCTGGATGTGGCGCGGCATCGCATTGTGGCCGAAACCGGCGAAGAGGTGATTGCCGGCTCGACACGCATGAAAGCGGGCACGGCGCAGAAGATCGTGCTGAACCTGTTCTCGACGGCGGTAATGGTGAGGTTGGGCCGTGTCTACCGCGGACTGATGGTGGACATGCGCGCGACCAACGCCAAGCTTCGGCGTCGTGCCGAGGCCATGGTGCGCGAGATCGTCGGCTGCGGTGAGCCCGATGCGGCGCGCTATGTGGAACAGGCGGGCGGGGACGTGAAGATCGCGATCTTGCTTGGCTTGGGCATCGATCCTGCTGCTGCCGCCGCAATGCTGGAACGGCAGGAGGGAAATCTGCGGCGGGCCATTGAGGAAATTACGCGCGAGAAAGATTGAACCGCTCGTGCCGCACAAGAATGTCTACTGAGGAGAACAGGGGTTATTTGGGCAGTGCGCCTTCGCGCTGCAGGCGCTTGCGCTGCAGCTTGCGATAGCGGCGGATGGCCTCGGCCCGCTCGCGCGCCCGCTTCTCGCTCGGCTTCTCGTAATGGCCCCTCAGCTTCATCTCGCGGAAGATGCCTTCGCGCTGCATCTTCTTTTTCAGCGCTTTCAGCGCCTGGTCGATGTTGTTGTCGCGAACGATGATCTGCAAAGGCTGCTCCTTGGCGTGTCCGGGAAGGCCGCGGTTGATATCAGAAGGGTTTTCCCCTGTCCATTCGCGGCTGGCCATGGATCGCTGGGCCGATATAGAACGTGCCCGTGGACGCGGGATTACATGGCCCGCCGAACCGGCGTATAAAAATGTCGAAAACCGCCGCTCAATTCCGCAATTTTGTTGCGCGACCGCGAAGGCCGGCGAGCTAAGCGCCTGAACTCATATGGCTATTCTGAAAATTGCCCGGATGGGACATCCGGTTCTGGCGCAGAAGGCGCAAATGGTGGAGGACCCGACAGCGCCCGAAATTCGCCGGCTGGTCCGTGACATGATCGAGACCATGATTGACGCCAATGGCGCCGGACTCGCCGCGCCCCAGGTCCATGTGCCGTTGCGGCTGGCCGTGTTTCAGGCGCCGGAGGATCGTGCCGAGCAGCGTTTGTCCGAAGCCGAGCGCTATGACCAAACGGCGCCGCTGACGGTCATCATCAACCCCGAAATCGAAATCGCCGGGCCGGAGATGGAAGGCGGCTGGGAAGGTTGCCTGTCGATTCCGGGTATGCGCGGCTTTGTCGAACGTCCGGCCCACGTTCGCTATCGCGGCGTGGATCACGAGATGCGGCCAATTGCCCGCACGGCCAAAGGCTTTCATGCGCGCGTGTTGCAGCATGAACTCGATCATCTTGACGGCATTCTCTATCCGCAGCGCATGCGGGACCTCACGAAGCTGATTTTCGAGTCGGAGGCCAAGCACTGGGTGCCGGCTGCGGAGGCGGAGGAATGACGGCCGCAAAACAGAAGAAGACGCGCGCGAAGAAGACCCGCGACGATGCCGCGCGCAAGCGTGCCGTCCTGGAAGCTGCGCTGCCGCATCTGGCACAGGACGGGTTCGCCCAAAGAACGCTGCAACGGGCCACGGCGGAAGCCGGTGTAGATGCCGTTGCTCTGGCACGACTGTTCCCGCGCGAAGGGTTGAGTCTGGTTGAGGCATTTTCCGAATGGGCTGACGACGAGATGGAAGCGGCCCTCAAGGCTACGCCGCTTTCCGAGATGAAGATCCGGGAACGCATCAAGGCGGCGGTGAATGCGCGTATTGTGGTGCTGCGCCCGCACAAGGATGCGGCGCGCCGTGCGGCCGCGTTTCTCACACTACCGCAGAACGCGGCGACCGGCGCGACGCTGCTCTACCGCACCGTCGACCGCATGTGGCGCGAAGCGGGCGATACATCTACCGATTTCAACTTCTACACCAAGCGCGGGATTCTTGCGGGCGTGTATTCCTCAACCATGCTGCGCTGGTTCACCGACGACAGCGAAGACGAGAAGCCCACCTTCGAATTTCTCGATCGCCGCATCGATGATGTCATGCGTTTCGAGAAATTCAAGGCCGACGCGATCGAAACCTTATCCAGGCTGCCGTCGCTGTCGGATATCCTCGGACGGTTCAGCGGGCGCCACTCTTCTCTTTGAGCCATGTGATGTGGCCCATTTTGCGCCCGGGGCGGATTTCTGATTTTCCGTACAAGTGCAGCGAACCGCCGCGTGCGACGAGCGCCTGCCAATCGCGTGCTTCTTCGCCGATGATGTTTTCCATCACCGCATCGGAGTGGCGCGAAGGATCGCCGAACGGCCATCCGGCGACGGCGCGGATATGCTGCTCGAACTGGCTCACCGCGCAGGCGTCGATCGTCCAGTGGCCGGAGTTGTGGACCCGCGGTGCGATCTCGTTGACGAGAAGCTCGCCGTCGCGGCTGACGAAAAGCTCGATACAAAGCACGCCGATGTAGTCCAGCGCATCGGCGATTTTCCTCGCGATGGATTGCGCGCGTTCGATCTGTGCCGTGCTCAGGCGTGACGGCACCGTGGAGCGGCGCAGGATGTGATCGCCATGCTCGTTCTCCGGCGGATCGTAAGCGCGGAATTCTCCATTCGCGCCCCGTGCCGCGATCACCGATGCCTCGAACGCGAAGTCCACGAAGGCTTCGAGCAGCAGCGGCGCGCCGTCGAAACGCTCGACCGCGGCCGCGGCGTCTGCTTGCGTCGCGACGATCATCTGGCCCTTGCCGTCGTAACCCAGCCGCCGCGTCTTCAGCACGGCGCG
>DIZC01000069.1:8559-17404 GCA_002429315.1 Alphaproteobacteria bacterium UBA6038 | reverse complement strand
CGGTGTCGGCAGTCCGAGCCCGGAGAGAAACGATTTTTCCTCGAAGCGCTCCTGCGCGGTCGCCAGGGAGATGGCATTCGGATTGGCGGGCTTCAATTGGGACAGCAGCGCGACCGTGTCGGCCGGCACGTTCTCGAACTCGAAAGTGACGGCTTCGCAGGTAGCGGCAAACGCCTTAAGGGCCTCCGCATTGCGGTAGGATGCAAACGTCTGCGCGGCGCTCACCTGAAAAGCCGGCGCGTCCTTCTCATCGGAGAAGATGTGCGCGTTCAGTCCCAGACGCGCGGCGGCGAGCGCGAGCATGCGTCCCAATTGGCCGCCGCCCAAAATCCCGATCGTCCCTCCCGGTGGAACAGGAGCGGACAGCGTCTTTGCTTCGTTCATTGCGACGGGATTTCGGCGACGGAGTCCGTCTGCTGCTTGCGCCAGTCCATCAGCCGCTGGGCGAGCTTTGCATCGGCGAGGGCGAGAACGGCCACGGCGTGCAGCGCGGCATTCTTGGCGCCGGCTTCTCCGATCGCAAACGTTGCTACCGGAACCCCGCCGGGCATCTGGACGATCGACAGCAGGCTGTCCATGCCTTTGAGCGCCTTGGTCTCGATCGGCACCCCCAACACCGGCAGTGTGGTCATCGACGCCGCCATTCCGGGCAGGTGCGCAGCGCCGCCCGCCGCCGCAATGATGACCTTCAGGCCGCGTCCGGCTGCAGCCTTGGCATACGAATAGAGGCGGTCGGGCGTGCGGTGGGCTGAGACGATGCGCGATTCATAGCCGACGCCAAGCCGATCGAGAATCTCGGCGGCCGCCTTGAGCGTTGGCCAGTCGGATTCGCTGCCCATGATGATGCCGACCGAAGCCGTCATGGGCCGCGTTCTCCCGCCGCCGGATCGGTGCCGGTCGCAAAGAAGCGCCGCATCGGCGGCAGCCGTTGAGCGATGTGCGGGGCGCGCAGCACGAAACCGGCGTCCTCGAGCGATCTGCGGATCTCCGCGGCGTGAGCGGAGTCCCGCGCCTCAATCACCATGCCGAGATCTGCGGACTTGGCGCTCATGTCCGTCATCATGCGGTTGTGCGAGACTTCGAGAATATTGCCGCCGGCTTCGCCCACCAACGTGGCGATCCTCGCAAGCAGGCCCGGCCGGTCTTCGATTTCGATCACCAGCGACAGAATGCGTCCCTCCCGCGACAGTTCGCGCAGGATCACGTTCGACAGCAGCCGCATGTCGATGTTCCCGCCGGACAGCACAATGGCCACCTTCCGGCCCATGAAGATGTCCGGATTGGCAGCGACCGCCGCATAACCCGCGGCGCCTGCGCCTTCCACCACCGTTTTTTCAATTTCCAGCAGCGTTGCGATGGCGCATTCGATCTCGTCCTCGCGCACGAGCAGAATGTCCTTCACCAGCGCCCCGATGATTTCCCGGCCGAGCTTTCCAGGCTCCTTGACCGCGATGCCTTCGGCGATCGTCTGTCCGGCGCAGGGAAGATCTGCGTGCTTCACCGCATCGTACATCGAGGGATACAGTTTGGCTTCCACGCCGTAGATTTCGATATCGGGCTTTAGCGCTTTGGCGGCGATGGCAATGCCCGAGATCAGCCCACCGCCGCCGATCGGAGCGACGATGGTGTCTATGTCCGGCGCGTCTTCCAGCAGCTCCAGCGCAACGGTGCCCTGGCCCGCGATGATCTTCGGATCGTCGTAGGGATGAACGAAGGTGAGTCCTTCGGCGGCAGCAATTTTTCGCGCGCGATCGAAAGCCTGACCGAGTGTAATGCCATCCAAGATGACACGCGCGCCGAAGCTCTTGGTGTGCTTCACCTTGGTGAACGGCGTGCCTTCCGGCATGACGATGGTAGCAGGAATACCGAGCCGCCCGGCGTGATACGCGACACCTTGGGCATGGTTGCCGGCGCTCATCGCCGCCACGCCGCGTCTGCGCTGCTCGGGTGTGAGCGACGACAGTTTGTTGTAGGCGCCGCGCTCCTTGAACGAGGCGGTGAACTGGAGGTTTTCGAATTTCAGGTAGATATCGCAGCCGGCGATCTGCGACAGCGTGCGCGAATGGTGCGTTGGCGTGCGCTCCACCGCGCCACGGATGATTTCGGCCGCCGCGCGCACGTCGTCGATGGTGGGAAAGCTCAAGCTCTCGGGAGCGGCCTTTGTCGCGCCTTTCGCCAACGCCTGTCGTGCCTCCCTGGCTCGCGCACCGGCTGGTAGCAGCGGAGGGATTTGAACCCCCGACCAAGGGATTATGATTCCCCTGCTCTACCACTGAGCTACGCTGCCCAATGCCGGACAAGGCGCGGGATGTAAGGGGTAGTCCCACGCCCGTCAAGGCAACCGACCGCGCCTCCGAGGCCCGTCTCTTCCACGGTTTTGCTGGTTTTTTTAGGCCGCGGCGCGCGCCCGCTCGGAGGCGTCGATCCAGCCGCCGCCTAGCACGCGCGTTCCGTTCGCATCGTAGAACACGCAAGCCTGACCCGGTGCGACGGCCTCTTCGCCCGCGGCAATCTCCACCGTCGCGCGCGCCCCCGCGGCCGGCGTGACTCGTGCAGCAACCGGCGGCCGCGTCGAACGCACCTTGACGGCGCACTCGACCGCTTGCGATGCCGGAATAAGCCAGTTTACGTCGCGCAGCGGGATGGTTGTCGAGCGAAGCGCTTCCCGCGGGCCGACAATCACGCGCGCACCCTCGGCGTCGAGCTTCACGACGAACAGGGGTCCGCTCGTTCCAGGCAATCCGAGCCGCTTGCGCTGCCCCACGGTGAAATGGATGACGCCATCATGGCGTCCGAGCACCTTGCCGCCCAGATCGACGATATCGCCGGGCTTCGATGCATCGGGACGAAGCCGCCTTACGACCGCGGCGTAGTCACCGTTCGGCACGAAGCAAATGTCCTGGCTGTCCGGCTTGTCCGCCACGGCAAGGCCCAGTTCGCGCGCGAGCGCGCGTACCTCACCTTTCGGCATGCTGCCCAAAGGGAAGCGCACGAAGTCAAGCTGCTCGGGCGTGGTCCGGAACAGGAAGTAACTCTGGTCGCGGCTTGCATCCGCGGCCACGTGCAATTCAGGCCCGTGTGCGCCTTCGATCCGGCGCACATAATGGCCCGTCGCCAGCGCGTCGGCGCCAAGATCCCTTGCCAGCGCCAGCAGATCGGCGAATTTTACCCGTTCATTGCAGCGCACGCAGGGGATCGGCGTTTCGCCGCGTGCATACGAGGCGGCAAAATCGTCGATCACCGCCTTTTTGAACCGCTCCTCATAGTCGAGCACATAATGGCGGATGGACAGCTGTGCGGCGATACGGCGGGCATCGTGAATGTCCTGCCCCGCGCAGCAGGCGCCCTTCTTCTTCACCGCAGCGCCATGATCGTAGAGTTGCAGCGTGACCCCCACCACATCGTAGCCCTCGCGCGCCATCAGCGCGGCAGCGACGGAGGAATCCACGCCGCCTGACATCGCAACAACCACGCGGGTTCTGCACCGGTGCTTTGAATGGGCACTCATGCCGCGGCGTATAGGGGCGCGGCCTCGGACTGGCAAGCCATCAGGGATTGGGCAGGTAATTCAGCAGCGAAATCTGGTTGGGCTGGGAGCTGACCTGCACCGCCGCCGGCAAAGTGACCTGGTTCCGGTTGAGCCGGCTGGTCGCCTGACCATGTCCACGTGTTCGTGGTCCCCCCTCCCCACGGAGTACACGAGCCTCATCAGCACCCAGCGCGCCCGCGAGGCGTCCACCCGCATCGCCACGGCGTCTAAGACGCTGAGCACGCGTAATCACATCGGACATTAACAGATCGCTGACGCCTTCACGCCTTGAAGGCGTCAGCTTTCCCGATTTCGCACAACAGATCATGCAACTTACGAGTTCTTTTACCGTGCGCTTTTGACCTTTCTTAAAGGCGGTGCGGTTATTTTGCTCTCGGGTAGCGTTGGGAGTTGCAACATGATCGGTGAAGATCGAAGGGGCCGCGTCAGCTACGTGATCGGGCCGGATGGCAGCCCGCTGACGATGGCCGACCTTCCACCACCCTCGACCAAGCGCTGGGTCATTCGCCGCAAGGCCGAAGTGGTCGCCGCGGTGCGCGGCGGATTGCTCAGCCTCGACGAAGCCTGCCGGCGCTATACGTTGACCGTCGAAGAATTCCTCGCCTGGCAGCGCGCCATCGATCGTTTCGGCCTCGCCGGCCTGCGCGCCACCCGCGTGCAGCAGTATCGCAATTAGAAACAGCGGGACGACTCTTCGAGTAGGAAATCGTCAACAATTTCCTCCAGATAGCGTTAAGCCGAACTTTACCAAGAATGCAGCAAGGTTGCCTAGCACCGCGGGACGGTGAGCGCGCGCAAGCGCAAACGTCTTTCCCCAATCGTGTGCGGAGGGTGAATCTTGTCGAATTTCATCAAAGCTGTCGGCGCGGCGCGCTTTGGCGTCATGGCAGGCGTCGCCGCCGCGCGCACATTTCGGCGTCAGACTGTGGCGAGGTCGCAGAACAAAATTCACGCCAGCGTGTGGTTGCGACCTCTGGAAACGGTGTGATGCAGCTACGCACCTTCCTGGCGAAGGATATGCGTGAAGCGCTCGCCACCGTGCGCGCTGAAATGGGCGACGAGGCGGTGATTGTCGGCAGCCAGAAAACCAAGGATGGCGGGGTGATGGTGCGCGCCGCTTTCGATCAGGGCATCGATCAGGTCGAAAACATCACCGACTTGTCCGCGGGCGAGCCGGACGACGGCGACGCTCCCGCGAGCCTCCAATCCGAGCGGCGCGAGGCGCTGATCCGCCGCCTGCGCGGCGAGCAGCCGAGGAATGCGTCGGCCTCCGGATCGTTTAGCCGTCCAGAATTGTTGGCGCTGCTGCGTGGCCATCGCGCCCCGGACTCGATCACCCACGATCTCGCGAAAACCGCCGAGCAAAGCGGGTTGTCCGACATGACACTCGCGCTCGCCTGCGCGCTCGGTCGTCGGATGAAGACTGCCCCCATCGACACCGCGCAGAATGCGGCACTGCTTCTGGTCGGTCCCAACGGTGCGGGCAAGACGGCGGTTGCCGCCAAGCTCGCCGCGCATGCGCGCCTCACCTTTCGTGCCGTCCAGCTGATCGCCGCCAACGCCGCCGGCGCCGGGGCGGTGGCGCGTCTGCAAACGTTCGCCACGCATATCGACGCGCCGTTCGCCGTCGCCGAAAACGCCGAAGCGCTCGCCAAGAGCGTGGCGGATTGCGGCAAGGAGAACGTGACGGCGATCGTCGACACTGCGGGCTTCGATCCGCGCAACGGCAAGGCGCGGGCCGCGTTTTCCGCGCTCGCCAAGATTCCCAACATCCAAACTGTCGGCGTCGTCTCGGCATGCGGCGACGCGGAGGAAATCGTCGAGATCATCGGCGCGCTGGCCACGCTCGGCGCCGGCCGTCTCATCGTCACCTGCGCCGATCTGATCCGCCGCCTCGGGACACTGGTCTCAGCCGCGACAAGCGGCTTGCCGCTGGCCCATGTCACGCGTTCGCCGTACGTCGCGGCGGGGCTGGAGACCCTCACGCCGCTGTCGCTGGCGCGTGCGCTCATTGCCAGCGATCGCAACGCCGACGAAGGGAGCGCACAATGAACGTTCCGCTTCCGCGGCTTACCGCCATCGGCTCCGGCAAGGGCGGCACCGGCAAGACGCTGATCTCGCTCGCGCTGGCGCAGGCGCTCGCTAGGCAGGGCGAACGCGTGCTGTTGTGCGACGCCGATCTCGGTCTCTCCAATATCGCCGTGCATGCCGGATTGGCCGATGGCGGCGATCTGGCCGGCGTCCTGGCCGGCAGGTGCAGCGTCGACAGTGCCGTGGTGGCGGTGAACGGCGGTGCCGCGCAGGGCGGCTTCGACCTGCTCGCCGCACCGGCAGGGTCCGGTGCGCTCGCCAATGCCGGCCTGGAGGCGGCGATGTGCCTGGTCGGCTTGCTGCGCGCCGCGCGGGCCTACGATCGGATCGTGCTGGACCTCAGCGCCGGGGTAGGTGCGGAGTCCATGGCACTGGCGGCCGCGGCAGATGAAACGATTGCCGTGCTGACGCCCGATCCGGCGGCGCTCACCGACGCCTACGCGTTCACCAAGCTCCTCCTGTGCGCCACGCGCTCACGGGCGCCCGAATTCGTCGTCAATCTGGCGGCATCCGAGACGGAAGCACGCCGCACATCGGACTCGTTCGTGAGTACCTGCCGCGCCTTTCTGAAATTCGAGCCGCGCCTGCTGGGCATCGTGTTGCGGGACGCAAGCGCCGCCGAAGCGGTGCGCCGGCAGCAGGCTCTGGCGGCCGGTTCGGCCGCGTCGCGCGCCATCGCCGATATCGCCGGCACGCTGCACGTTCGCGTCACGCCGCAAAAGTTCGCCGCCAACGACGTCCGCTAAGGTGGACGCGGTCCGGCCGAGCGGCTAGCCTGCCGGTCATGGGGCTGCTGATTCTTCTTGCCATCGTGGTGGTGATCGCCCTCTGGGCCGTCTCCATCTACAATGGGCTTGTCCGCCGCAAGAATGTGGTGGCCGAGGCGTGGAGCGGCATCGACGCCCAGCTCAAGCGCCGCGCCGATCTGATCCCCAACCTCGTCGAGACTGTGAAGGGCTACGCCGGTCACGAGCGCGAGACCTTCGATGAACTGGCGAAGCTGCGCAGCCAGGGCCAAGCGCAAGCCGATGTGGCGCAGCGCGCCCAGACCGAACAAGCGATCACCGCCGCCATCGGGCGGGTTCTCGCCGTGGCGGAAGCCTATCCGCAGCTGCGCGCGAGCGAGAATTTCCAGTCGCTGCAGAAGGATTTGGCTGATGTCGAAGACCAGATCCAGCTGGCGCGCCGCTACTACAACGGCGCCGTTCGCGACTTCAATGTGATGATCCAGCAGTTTCCCTCGAACTTCGTGGCGAACTGGGGTGGGTTTACGCCGGCACCGTTCTTCCAGGCCGATGAAACCGATCGCGCCGTGCCGAAAGTTTCGTTCCAGACATGAACCGTCGCGCCGTTCTCGTCGCGGCGTTATTCGCGTTCCTTGTCAGCCCGGCAGCGGCCGAAGAGCGCATCACCAGTTACGACAGCAGCATCGACGTGGCGCGCAACGGGGCGCTCACCGTCACCGAAACGATTTCGGTGGTATCCGAAGGCGACCGCATCCGCCACGGCATCTTCCGGGACTTCCCCACTACCTACACGGACAAATTCGGCCGGCGCGTGCATGTCGGCTTCGACGTGCTGCACGTCACGCGCGACGGCCATGACGAGCCGTACGATCTCTCCTCCATCGAAAGCGGCGAGCGCATCAAGATCGGCAGCGCCGACACCGAACTCGATCCCGGACCGCACACCTACACGATCGCCTATGCCACGGACCGGCAAATCGGGTTCTACGATGCTTACGACGAGCTTTACTGGAACGTCACGGGAAATTTCTGGCAGTTTCCCATTGACCGCGCCGAAGCGACGATCAACCTGCCCATTGGTGCGCGCATTACACAGTATGCGTCCTACACCGGTTCGGCGGGATCCCGCGCCAATAATGCCCATTGCGAGCAATTGAGCGGCCGCACGCTGCATTGCTGGACCACGATGGCGCTTTACGCCAATGAAGGGCTCACGGTCGCTGTCGGATTCGCCAAGGGCGCGGTGCTGCCGCCGACCGCGGCCGAACGGCGCGCGCAATTCATCCGCGACAACGCAAGCGCTGTCGTGGCCATCGCCGGCATCCTCATCCTTCTCGTCTATTTCGGTGCCACCTGGTTCGAGTTCGGCCGCGATCCCCGCCGCGGCACCATCATTCCGCTGTTCGCGCCGCCGAAGGATTTTTCGCCGGCCGCGGTGCGGTTCGTGCATCGCATGGGCTACGACCGCAAAGCCTTCGCCGCATCGTTGGTCGACATGGCGGTGAAGGGCTACATGAAAATCAGCGAGGCCGATCATACCTACACGTTCACCCGCACCGGCAAGAGCGAGAGCGCCGCAAGCCTGGACGATGGCGAGAGCGCGATGGCGGGCAAGTTGTTCGCGTCGCGCAATTCCATCGAGTTGAAGCAGACCAACCACACCGCCGTCGCCAACGCCATTTCCGCCCTCAAGACCACGCTCAAGAATGAATACGAGCGGGCCTATTTCGTCACCAACCTGCACTGGTTCGTGGGCGGCCTTGCCATCCTGGTGCTTACGGCGGTTGCCGCGGCGCTTCTGTCCGACGATCCCGGACCCTCCGCATTCCTGCTGGCATGGCTGTCGGGCTGGTCGGTGGGCACTGCATTCCTGCTGCATCGCGCCGCGGATGCCTGGCACGACGTGGTGGCCGGACCAGGATCTCGCATTCTGAATTTCTTTTCCGCCGTCTTCGCGAGCGCGTTTGCGGTGCCGTTTCTGGGCGGGCTGGTGTTCGCGTTGTTCCAGTTCGGCCATCTGATCTCGTGGGAATCGAGCGCCGCTTTGATTGTCGGCGGGGCGGCGGCCTACGTTTTCTATCACCTGCTCAAGGCGCCGACGTTGGCTGGCGCCAGAATTCGCGATCAGGTCGATGGCTTCCGCATCTTTCTCGATACCGCCGAGAAGGATCGTCTCGAGAGGCTGAATCCGCCCGCCGTCACGCCGGAAGTGTTCGAGAAGTTCCTGCCTTACGCCATTGCGCTTGATTGTGAGAACAGTTGGAGCAGGAAGTTCGAACAGGAAGCCGCCGCCGCCGGAGTGGCGCCGCAGCAAGGCGGCTATGTGCCCGTCTGGTATTCTGGAAGCTCGTTCGGGCGGCTCGGCACCGCCGGATTCGCGTCGGCGCTTGGCGCCTCGATGGCAAGCGCGGCCGCGGCGGCGTCGACGGCGCCGGGCTCCAGTTCCGGCAGCGGTGGT
>DIZC01000069.1:811-8376 GCA_002429315.1 Alphaproteobacteria bacterium UBA6038 | reverse complement strand
TCCCCCGCCAGTGCCACGATATCGTAAGGCAGGACGGGCGGCGGCGGGGGAGGCGGGGGCGGCGGCGGCTGGTGATCAGCGGCGCTGGTCGTTCCGGTTATCGATCGCAAAACGTCCGGGGCCGAGGCCGACGATCATCAACAGGCCGCCGGCAATCGCCATGTTGCGGGCGAATACGTCGAATTCCATGTCGCGCGCTGCACCATTCGGTATCTGCCAGAAGTCGTGCATCGACACGGACGCGGCGATCACGAACGCAAACAGCAGCATCGCGCCATGGCGCGCGTGAAAGCCGAGCAGGAGCGCCAGCGCGCCGAGAATCATCACCACCAGGCCGAGCGCAAGCAGCAGCGGCGCCACCGGGAGGTGCTTGGCCGCAATCTGCGCCACGCTCTCGTCCCACTGATGGCCGTAGTTCCACGCCTGGCTCGCGAAGAACCACGCAAGCACCAGCCGCCCGATCAGCGGCGAAATATGTTCCGATAACGACACGTCCGCCTCTGGCGAATCATAGCATAACCGCGTTGGCGCAGCCATGCGCCCGCCACACGGCCACGCGCGCATCCGCTTCCGCTTCTGTCAGGGTGACGGGCTCTGCTCGAGTCCCGCTTCACGCACCAGCTGCTGGAATGCCGGCAAGCCTCGCAAGGCGCGGAAGTCGGGCTCGATGTTTAGCGAAACCGCATCAGGCTCGTGGCGCTTCAGGCTCAGCTTGAGATACCCAATCGCCTGCGCGCCATCGTTCAGGCCGGCATAGGTTTGCGCCAAGGCGTAGTTTGGACTCTCCAGCTGGGAGAATCGCTGCCGTTGGACTGACAACATCGCCTGAAGCATTCCCGTGTGCCCCGCCTGCGTTAGCCCGCGTGCTGCCGCCGTCGCAATATCTGTGTCTGCAGATTGCTGGCGCCTCTCGGCAGAGAGCGACAGTTCGCGAACGAAGCCGGCGTCATCTCCGCGCGCCCGGTTGATGATCGCTAGGTACCGATGCGGCGATGAAAGCGTCGGCGCGGTCTGCTCCAGTTCCTGAAGCAATGTCATGGCTTCGTCGGTCTTGCCGGCGTGGAACAGAATCATGCCCTTGTCAGCCAGAACCGAACTCGATTCGGGATCGAGCCGTTCGGCCTTGTCGATTTGGGCCAGCGCATGCGGGAAATCCCGCAGATTCATCAGAAACGTCGCATACCAGTGGTGCGCCGTTGCATCCTGCGGCGCCAATGCCACGGCCCGCTCGAACTCCCTTCGCGCGGCACCAGTGTCGTGCGACCAGTAGAAATCGGCGAAGGCGAGCGCCGCATGCGCATCCGGCAGAGAGGGATCGAGGGCGATCGCGCGTTCTGCTGCGGCTTTAGCGCGCGGAAATGCATAGTCCGGCGGCATCGCTGTGTATTCGCGCAGCAGGTTGTAGCAATTGGCCAGCCCCGCATAGGCTTTCGCATATTGCGGATCGCGGACGATGGCCTGCGTGAAGTCGTCTACCGCGCGCGTCAGTCCCTCCGGCGTGCGCGTCTGCCAGCCGTAAAGCCCGGCGCGATAGAATTTCTCCGCCTCCGCATTCGACGCATGGCGAGCGATCGGCGAGGGCAAATCCGCGGTCGTTCGCCATGGGGGCCGCAGGACGAGCAGCCCGAGCGCAAGGATGAGCAGTGGGAGCGCCGCCAGTGCCAGCCCCTTGAACCAAAGCGGTGATCGGGTCGGCACGACATCGGGCGCCGCCGCCTCTCCATCCTCTTCCAGCCAAGCCCGCAGTTCGCCTTCATAGGCATAGACCGCCGAGCGCACGCCCCTCGGAACGCGACGCACGGGCAGGCCTCGCGTGGTTTCCCAACGCTTCACCGTCCGTTCGTCGCGACCGAAGAAGGCGGCGATCTCCTTCCACGTCTTCAGTCTTCGGCCCTGCGAATCGGCGGTTTCGGCACCCATTGACCGCAAATGTCCCCTTCCTGCCCCCAATCGCCCTTTGGCGAAATGGCGCCATGCCGAAAGGATACACGGGAATCGGAGGTCTGGGGGAGTGTCTCGGGAGCGGGGCGTTCAAACCGCAGTGAAGGGGAACGGATGACAATCGAAAGCCGGCCGTCTGGCCCCTGTTTTGCAGTAAAGACGTCTGCATTGGCTGCGCTGCTTGCATTCACCTGCAGCATTGCACCGTGGAGCGGCGCGTCGGCGCATAAATACAGTTTCCACACGCTCTATGCGTTTTGCCCCCAGGCCGGTTGCGCGGATGGGGAGTTCCCGGAGGCGACCCTGCTGATGGATCAGCAGGGCAACCTGTATGGAACCACGGTCACCTATGGGGCAAGCGGTCAATCCCAGGCGGGGACGGTCTTCGAGCTCATCCCGAACGGAAAGAGATGGAAGCACAGGACCCTCTACAGCTTCTGCTCACAGGCCAATTGCGCCGATGGCGATAATCCAACCGGCAATCTGATCATCGACGCATCCGGAACGCTCTACGGAACGACGCTGGAGGGCGGCCCCTACGATAACGATGCCGGCGTGGTGTTCGAATTGCTGCCGACGGACAGGAAGTGGAAATACAAGCAGCTTTACGCCTTCTGCGGGCCGAACTATCCCCAATGCGAGGATGGCACGTTTCTCCGTGGCGGCCTGACCTACGCCGGCGCGGCGTCGGGACAGCCATACGACGGAGTCTCGCCGCTCTTTGGCAATACGGTCCTTGGCGGAGCCGGACAAGGCAATGGCGTCGCCTTCAGGCTCGATCCGCAAAATCGGAGATGGAGGGAAACCGTGCTCTACAGTTTCTGCTCGTCGCCGAGCTGCACCGACGGAGGCCAACCGTATGACACTCCGGTCATGGATAGCGCCGGCCGGCTCTTCGGTACGACCACAATAGGCGGCGGCACCAGCGGCGGCTTGGGCGGCACCGTCTACAGCATCACCGGCATGAACGAGTCCGTCACCTATGCCTTTTGCCCAGCCAGCGGCTGTGCCGATGGCGCCGAGCCGACCGCACCGGTGGTGCTGGACAATGAAGGTCACATCTTCGGCGCGGCCCTCGAAGGCGGTGCAGGTAATCCCCGCTCAGGCGTGCTCTTCGTCATTAGCGGCAGCAGCGAGCAGGTTCTTCACAGCTTCTGCTCGGAAGCCAATTGCGCTGACGGCGTGTATCCTCAGGCCGGCGTGATCGCGGACGCTTCCGGGAATCTGTTTGGCGCGACGTTATACGGCGGAAACAACGACCATGGCGTCGTCTACGAATTCAGTGGAGGCACGGAGCGCGTGCTCCACACATTCTGCACCGAGGCCGGTTGTCCCGATGGCAGCAATCCGTATGGCGGCCTGGTCATGGATGCGGCGGGAAATATCTACGGCACGACGGAATATGGCGGCGCCAACGGCGGCGGCACGGTGTTCGAGCTGCAATACTGATCGGAGAGGGTATCGTGCAGACCAAGCTAGGTTGGAACATCGCGCCCAAATCGCTGCTGGCCGCGTTGCTGGCGATGGCGTGTGCCGTCACGCCGTGGAGCGGGGCATCCGCTCACACATACAAATTCCGGACGCTCTATTCTTTCTGCGCCGAGGCGAGTTGCACCGACGGAGCAGAGCCGCTGGCGGGATTGATGATGGATCAGGCGGGTAACCTGTACGGAACGACGATCGGCGGCGGCGGTCAAAACGGCGGGACGGTTTTCGTGCTCCAGCCGATCGGGAAAAGGTGGAAGCACAAGTCTCTCTACAGCTTCTGCTCTCAGACCAACTGCGCCGACGGCAATGCTCCGGCCACCAGCCTGATCGTCGACACATCGGGCCATCTCTACGGGACGACGCAGCGCGGTGGACCATACGGAAACGATGCCGGCACGGCGTTCGAACTGCTCTGGAACGGGAATAAGTGGAAGTTCAAGCAGCTCTACGCCTTCTGCGCGCAGCAACCATGCCTGGACGGCAGCACGCCCTCTTCAGGTCTCACGTACGTCGGCGCAGCGGCCGGATCGCCCTATGACGGAACCTCCGCTCTGTTCGGCACGACTGGGGGCGGTGGTAGCGGCGCTGTTGCACCTGCCGGCGTCGCCTTCAGACTCGAGCCGCAGAACAGACGGTGGAGGCAGACGGTCGTGTACAATTTCTGCTCGGCGACCGATTGCGCCGACGGCGCCTCACCGAATGCTCCGGTCCTGGACAGCGCCGGACGCCTATGGGGCACGACGTCTTCGGGAGGGAACCATAGGGGAGGAGGCGTCGTGTATTCGATCAGCGGCAGGCAAGAATCCGTGGAATACGAATTTTGCTCCGACACTGATAATTGTCTTGACGGCGCATTTCCGAGATCGCCGGTCTATCTGGACCACTCCGGGCACATCGTCGGCACAACGCCGCTCGGCGGCTCGGATATCGCGAATGGCTTCGGCACCCTGTTCGCGGTCAGCGGTGGCCTTGAGCAAGTGCTCTATACCTTCTGCCCAAGGGGTGGGAATTGTGCACACGGCGATAACCCCTCGTCCGGCGTGATTGAGGACAGTTCGGGAAACATCTTTGGTACGACGGCACAGGGAGACCCTGACGGCGTCGTCTACGAATTCGGCAGCGGCACGGAGCGGGTGCTTCACACGTTCTGCAGCGAGGCGAACTGCACCGATGGCAGCACGCCGTCCGGTGGACTGATCATGGATACCGCGGGCAATCTCTACGGCACCACGCAGGCCGGCGGCGCCCACGGCGGCGGCACGGTGTTCGAGCTGAAATACTGATCGAAGAGGATATCGTGCCGAAAAAGCTGGATTGGAACATCGCGCACAAATCGCTGCTGGCCGCATTGCTGGCGATAGCGGGGGCCCTGGCGCCGTGGAGCAGCGCATCCGCTCACACATACAAATTCCGCACACTTTATTCGTTCTGCGCCGAGGCCAATTGCGCCGACGGAGAGTATCCTCGGGCGGGACTGCTGATGGACCCGACGGGCAACCTGTACGGAACAGCGACCTACTATGGGGCAAGCGGTCAATCCCAGGCAGGAACTGTCTTCGAACTCCTGCCGAACGGGAAAAGGTGGAAGCACAAGACGCTCTACAGCTTCTGCGCGCAGGCAAATTGCGCCGATGGCGATTATCCGACCGCCAACCTGATTGTTGACACCTCCGGAAATCTCTACGGCACGGCGCAGCTGGGCGGCCCGTACGATAACGATGCCGGCGTGGTGTTCGAATTGCTGCGGAAGGACAGAAATTGGAAATACAAACAGCTTTACGCCTTCTGCGGGCCGAACTACCCCCAATGCCAGGATGGCCGCGAGCTCGATAGCGGCCTGACCTATGCCGGTGCGGCTTCGGGACAGCCATACGACGGAGTCTCGCCGCTCTTTGGCACTGCAGACCGGGGCGGAGCCAACACCCGTGGCGTCGCCTTCAAGATCGAGCCGCAGAACCGGAGATGGAAGGAAACCGTGCTCTTCAGTTTCTGCTCATTGCCGAACTGCGCCGACGGCGACGATCCGTCCGCTGCCCCGGTCATAGATAGCGCTGGACGGCTCTTCGGCACGACGGCTGACGGGGGCAAAGGCGGGGGCGTCGTGTACAGCATCACGGGCATGAACGAATCCGTTACCTATTCCTTCTGCCCGGTCAGCGGCTGTGCCGACGGCGAAGAGCCGTCTGCACCTGTTCTATTGGACAACGAGGGCCACATTTTCGGCGCCACCAACCGAGGCGGCGCGCAAGACAGAGGGGTCCTCTTCGTCATCGTCGGCAGCGACGAGCAGGTCCTTCACAGTTTCTGCTCGAGAGTCAATTGCGCCGACGGCGCCAACCCTCAGGCCGGCGTGATCGAGGACGGCGCCGGGCATCTCTTTGGGACAACGCTGTTTGGCGGAAACGGCGACAATGGCGTCGTGTACGAATTCAGCGGCGGCACGGAACGGGTGCTCTACACATTCTGCAGCCAGGCGAATTGCACCGATGGCGACGAGCCGCTCGGCGGCCTGATCGTGGATGCAGCGGGAAATCTTTACGGCACGACAGAGTACGGCGGCGCCAACGGCGGCGGCACGGTGTTCGAGCTGGAATACTGAGAGACGGCGTCAAACCCCGCGAATGGCGTGTTTGCGCAGGTGGCGGACGATGGCGATCTCGTCCATACGGGATTGCGAACGGCGCGCTTCGGCTTCCGCAGTGCGCTTCATCTCCTGTTCGGTCGCAAGTTCGAGGCTCTTCAGGTCTTGGTAGGCGGCGGTGAGTTCCGCCTGGCATTGTGCGCGTTCGCGCTCGATGTCCTTCAGGCTTTCGCGAATGTTCTCGCGGCGGCTGTCGATCGAGCGCAGGAAGGATGGGAAGGCAAGGCGGCCGATATCGGAATCGTTGGCGCGCTGGCGCTCGCGCGCCACGCTGTCCTCCAGATCGGCGAGTTTGCGCTCGAGATCGCTGTGCATGGCGTCAATGGTCGCCATGCGGCGCTTCAGATCCTCGACCTTGAAGCGCTTCAGGCGCAGCAGCGTGTCACGGCGTTTCATGGCGCCTTGCCTTTCCCGCCGACAATGTCATCCAGCGCGGAATATCCTTGCGCCAATGTGGCGCGCTCCCCCTTCTTTTGGGCGAGGAACGCGCGGCCGTCCCGGAAGCCGGCCGCTTCGCGGGAAATCTGTATGCCGTGCGAGGAGGTTAGCCGCACCAAGCCGCCGAGGCTGGCCGCCCCGGCCACGCCGGTGACGTCGCCCGGAAGGCCCTCGATCCGGGCCAGCCGGCCGAAGCGCCTGAGCGCCTGGACGTCTTCGATGTCTCCTGGGAGTGCGCGCAAAACTCAATCGCCCCACGGTTCTTTGAACCGCCATATTGCCCTGAAGGATTTAAGTGGCGGTAAACTTAACACGCCGAATCAAGGGGATGATCCGGCCGGGGCCGGCCGGCAGGGAAATGCCTAGCTCCCCTGACTAGGCGCTGAAGCGGAGCCAAATGGTTAAAGCGGATGTTAACCATTCTCCTTTACCGTCTCGTCATCCGTTAACCACGCCCAAGGCGGTTCGCGGGGCGAAGAGGGGTCTTTAAGATGCGCGTGCTTTTGATCGAAGACGACAGCGCCATGGCGCGCTCGATCGAGCTGATGCTTCGCTCCGAGGGCTTCAACGTCTACACCACCGATCTCGGCGAAGAGGGCATCGATCTCGGCAAGCTCTACGACTACGACATCGTCGTGCTGGACCTGCAGCTGCCCGACATGAGCGGCTTCGAAGTGCTGAAGTCGCTCCGCCTCGCCAAGGTGGCCACCCCGGTGATGATCCTGTCCGGCAACGCCATCGTCGAAGCGAAGGTGAAGGCGCTGGGCTTCGGTGCCGACGACTACATGACCAAGCCGTTCCACAAGGACGAGCTGGTGGCGCGCATCCAGGCGGTGGTGCGCCGCTCAAAGGGCCATTCCCAGTCGGTCATCACCACCGGCAAGCTGACCGTGAATCTCGACGCCAAGACCGTCGAGGTCGACAGCAGCCGCGTGCATCTGACCGGCAAGGAATACCAGATGCTGGAGCTGCTCAGCCTGCGCAAGGGCACCACGCTGACGAAAGAGATGTTCCTCAATCACCTTTATGGCGGGATGGACGAGCCGGAGCTGAAGAT
>DIZC01000069.1:0-564 GCA_002429315.1 Alphaproteobacteria bacterium UBA6038 | reverse complement strand
TGGGGCCGCGGCTACGTGCTGCGCGATCCGGAAAACGAAAAGGTCGCCGCCGCCTGACCGCTGCACGGGTGCTGGTGCCGCCTGGGTGACTCGAACACCCGACCCACGCATTACGAATGCGTTGCTCTACCGGCTGAGCTAAGGCGGCTTACCAAGAAAAATCGCAGCGGACCTAACCCCCATGTTTCGGATGTGTCTCGCGACGTAAGTTTTACTTACTCCGCCTCGGAAAAGGGGTCAATTCGTCCTTCCGGCTGCCTCCTAGGCAACCCCAGAGCCAGCGAAGTACAATGCATGCCGCCAGTCTGGGGAAGGGCAGATGGGATTCGACGTGGCTACAATCGCAAGCATATTAGGTATCTTGCTAACCGTCGCGTTCTTTGCGATTGGGTATCGACAAACGATCGGGGCTCGGAAGGAACGTGCGCGAGCGGCCAGAAAAAGTGCCGTCGACACACTGTTTCGTCGGCTAAGCCTAGAGCCAAATTTCGTAATGGACCGCGGCCAACTCCGGAAGGTGGTAGAGGGCTGGGCATTGGATGTGACCTGAGCCCCATCTTTCAT
>DIZC01000091.1 GCA_002429315.1 Alphaproteobacteria bacterium UBA6038 | reverse complement strand
GGCTGGTAGTAGTCGTAGTAGGAGACGAAATACTCCACCGCGTTCTCGGGGAAGAAGCCCTTCATCTCGGCATAGAGCTGGGCGGCCAGCGTCTTGTTGGGCGCGAGGATCAGCGCCGGCCGCTGCACCGCCTCGATCACCTTCGCCATGGTGAAGGTCTTGCCGGAGCCGGTGACGCCGAGCAGCACCTGGTCGCGCTCGCCGATTGAGCCGTGATTGACGATGTCGGGATTGTTGAGGCCGCCGACCAGTTCCTGGATGGCGGTGGGCTGGTCGCCCGCGGGCTCGTATTCGCTGACCAGCTTGAAGCGCTTGCCGCCTTCGGATTTCTCCGGCCGCGCGGGGCGATGCGGCACGAACGCCGCCATCTCCGCCGGAGTCATGGACGGCGCGCGCGCCACCGCCGCGGTCACGCCGGGCGCGCGAAATTCCGCCGCGGCCTCGCCGAAGCCTGTTGTCGGCGGAGCCGCCGCCCCGCGTCCGCCGCGGCTCCCGCGCGGAATCATGCCATTGTTATGCGCCATGGGTGCAATATAAGGCGCGCCGGGGGAAATTGCAGCGGTCGCGTGTGGCTACTGACACGTTTTGGCGCGACGATAAGCTAATCTATGAGGAACTCATGATCGAAGCGGTTTGTCATTGCGGCGCCGTGCGGGTCGAGGTTCCCAAGCCGCCGCAGGAGGTCGAGGTCAAGGAGTGCAACTGCTCCATCTGCCGGCGGACCGGCGCGGTACTGGCGTACTATTCGCCCAAGGACGTGCGGGTGAGCGGCCTGACCGACACATATATATGGGGCGATCGCGAGATCGAATTTCACCGCTGCAAGGTGTGCGGCAACTTCACCCACTGGGCACCGGTCGACAAGACGCTAGACCGCATGGGCGTGAATGTGCGGCTGATGCCGCCCGAAATGCTGACCGATCTGCGCATCCTGAAATTCGACGGCGCCGACACCTGGACGGTGATCGGCGAGCGCCGCGGCGTCTAACCGTTCACGGCGCGGCTGTCGGCCGGCGCCTGCGCGCGAGCGCTCATGCCGCAGTCGCGGATGACACGGGCGATACGCAGGCGATAATCCTCAAACACATATCGTCCGCGCTTGCGGGGGATCATCACCGCGCCCACTCGGCGATCCAGTCGGCGATCGCCTGCGGGGTCATGTGGCGGGCATCGGCAAGGGTCGCGATGTGGCCCTTGTCGATCAGCGCGTTCGTGTTGGGATCGACGATCAGCACCGCCGGTACGCCTTCCAGCCGCTGTGTAATGCCCCAGCGCGCCGGGATCTGAAGGTTCTTGTTGAAGCGGCCGACATCGACCTGCACCATCACGTAATGCGCATTCACGAACCGCCTCACCTCCGGCAGCTCCATTAACGAAGCGAGCACGCGGCAATCGCCGCACCAGTTGCCGCCGAGATCGATGAAGGCGAGCTTGTGCTGCGCCTTGGCCTGCGCGAGCGCCGCGTTCACCTGGGCATCGGCGTTGGCCTTTTCGTCATAGGGGTACGGCAGCGGCGTGGGCAGCTGCGCCAGATCGGAGATGCTTGTGACTTTCAGCGATGGCGCAGCCGCGGCACCCGCAAATCCGATCAGCATCATGGTCGCAATTAGCGCACGCCGCATCATTCGAAATCGTCCTCTCTGCCCTGGTTAGAACGCAAAACTGCGTCCAGCGTATCCGTTGGGGCCCTGTTGCCAAATCTCAAGTGCGCTCCGACGGACCCGAGATTCTCACTCTTGCGTGAACCGCCTGGGGCTTGGGTTACCCGACGCGACCGTTTAGGTTTGCGGCCGTCATCGAAGGGAACCATGCATGAACCGCTTTCCTGCCGCGGCGGGCGCCCTTGCGCTTTTCGCCGGCGCTAGCTTTGCCGCCACCACCGCCCCCACACCCACGAGCACGAGTGCGCCGGCCAACGGCATGTGGGATCTGCGCGATCTCTATCCCACGCCGGAAGCGTGGACGGCCGCGCGTGATAAGGTGAAGGCGCAGGCCAAGGCGCTGGATCGCTACACGGGCACCCTCGGCAAGAGCGCCGATGCGATGCTGAAGGCGCTGTCGGCGATCAGCGATGTGAAAAAGGAGTCGGCGCGGCTCGCCGTCTACGCCTCGCTCAAGGGCGACGAGGATGTGCGCATTGCCGCGAACCAGGAGCGGCTGCAATCTGCCGTGCAACTCGGGACCATCGTGCAGGAGAAAACCGCGTGGCTGGTGCCGGAGATTATTCAGGTCGGCAAAACCAAGGTGCTTTCGTTCGAATCCCAGTCGCCGGAGCTGAAGCGCCGGTTCGCCTTCCAGCTGGATAACGCGCTGCGCTATGCGCCGCACACACTCAGCGTGGAAGCGGAAGGCGTGATGGCGTCTGCGGGCAACGTGCTGGCGCAGCCGAACGAGATCTACAGTCAGCTGGCCAACGGCGAACTGCCGCGGCCGGAGGTCACGTTATCCGACGGCACCAAGGTGAAGCTCGATCAGGCCGCCTATTCGAAGTACCGCACCGCCACCAACCGCGCCGACCGCAAGAAGGTGTTCGATGCCTTCTGGCCGTCCTGGTCCGCGTTCAAGGGCACCTTCGGCGCCACGCTGACGACGCAGGTGGAATCGGAAGTGTTCGATGCCAAGGTGCGGCACTTCCCGGACTCACTGGCGGATGCCACCTTCGCGGACAACATGCCGGAAGCCGTGTACCGGCGGCTCGTGAGCGAGGCGGATAAGAACCTGCCGACGCTCCATCGCTATCTGGCGCTGCGCAAGAAGGCGCTCGGAATCAAGGATCAGCTGCATTACTACGATGTGTATGTGCCGATTTTCGATCTGCCGCACCCGCCGAAATTCTCGGTGGCGGATTCCGAGAAGATCGCGCTGGCGGTCGATGCCACTTACGGGCCGGAATACCTGTCGCTGCTGAAGAAGGGCTTCGCCGCGAATTGGATGAACGTCTATCCCCATCCGGGCAAGGCGAACGGCGCCTACATGAACGGTTCGGCGTATGACGTTCACCCCTATCTGCTGTTCAACAACCACGACGACTATGTGTCGCTCTCCACCTTCGTGCACGAGTGGGGCCATGCAATTCACACGCTGCTCACCAAAGCCAACCAGCCCTTCGAGAATTCCAACTACTCCACCTTCATCGCCGAAACAGCGTCGATCGGGAACGAGATGCTGCTCAACGACTACATGGTGGCGCATGCCAAGGACGACGCCGAGAGGGAGTACTATCTGGGGCAGGGGCTGGAGCTGATCCGCACCACCTTCTTCCGCCAGACCATGTTCGCCGAATTCCAGCTGGCACTGCATGAGGCGATCGAGAAGGGCGGCACGCTGTCGGGCGAGAAGATGACCGACATGTATTGCGGCCTGCTGAAGAAATATTACGGCGACGCCAAGGGCGTGATGAAGGTCGATCCCGCCTATTGCGTGGAATGGGCGTTCATCCCGCATTTCTATTACGGCTTCTATGTGTACCAGTACGCCACCTCGATGGCGGGCGCGGCGCAGTTCGCCGATGCCATCGAGCGTCAGGGCGCGCCGGCGCGCGACCGCTATATCGCTATGCTGAAGGCCGGCGGCTCGGATTATCCGTACACGCTGTACAAGAAGGCGGGTCTCGATATGGCCTCGCCGGCGCCGTACGAAGCACTCGCCGCGCGCATGAACCGCATCATGGACCAGATCGACGCCATCGAAGCGAAGAAGGGGAAGTGACGATGAAACGGACCGGAATTGCTTTCGCCCTATCGCTCTTCGCGTTGGCGGCGCTGGCGCAGGGTGCGGCGCCCCCGAGCGGCACTCCGACCGAGCAGCTGGCGAAACCGCCCTCGGATGCGAAGGTGTGGACCATCACCTCGAGCGGCGGCGCGGCGCGTCACGGGCAGGTGTCGCTGTGGACCACATCGGATGGCACGCACTGGTCGCGCTTCAGTCTCAACCTGCGCGGCTTCGTCAGCGAGGTTGACGAACAGAACCGCTTCGCGCCGGACGGCTCACTGCAAGCGATGGTGATCCGCGGCCATGTGCCCGAGGGCGATGCGGCGGAGACCTATGAAACAAAAGACGGGACCTACAACTGGACCAGCCCGGTCGATCGCGGCAGCGGAAAAGCACGGGCGGGACTCGATTACGTTGCATTCGGCGGCACCTTCGATTCCTTCGCCTTCATTCTCAACAATATGCTGAAGGCGCCGGACCATGCGGTCGATCTGTTGCCCTCCGGCAAGGGCCGCATCGAACCGCTGACGACGCTCGAGGTTTCCAACGGCAAAGAGAAGAAGACGCTGACCGCGTATGCCATCACCGGGTTCGGCCTCTCGCCGTTCCCCATCTGGATGGATGGCGACAAATTATTCGGCATCGCGAGCGTGCTGAGCTTCCTGCCGGAAGGTTGGGAGAAAGCGGGACCGGAAATGTCCAAAGCGCAGGATGCCGCGCTCGCCAAACGTGCGCCGGAACTCGTGGCGAAGATCGCCAAGACCCCAATCGGCCCGGTCGCGTTCCGCAACGTGAAACTCTACGACGCGGATGCGCGCGCTTTCCGGGATGGCATGACCGTTGTCGTGGCGAACGGGCGTGTGGCTGCGGTCGGCCCTGCGGCCAAAACCAAAATTCCGGCCAACGCACAGGTGATCGAGGGAACGGGCAAGACGTTGGTTCCCGGCCTGTGGGACAATCACCAGCATTACGGCGACGATTCCACCGGTCCGCTGCTGCTCGCCAGCGGCATCACCAGCGTGCGCGATCCCGGCAACCAGCAGGAGGAGCTGCTCTCGCGCAAGAAGCGCATCGACGAAGGCCAGCTGCTGGGCCAGCGCATCGTCCCGTCCCTGTTGGTCGACGGGCCGGGGCCGTATACCGCGCAAGTCGCCGAAGTGGTGCACAATGTGGACGAGGCGCTTGCCGCGGTGCGCAAGGCGAAGCGCCTGAGCTACTTCGCCATCAAGATCTACGGCTCGATGGACCCGGCGTGGGTGAAGCCGATGGCGACCCTCGCCCATCAACTGGGCTTGCGGGTGCACGGGCACATTCCCCACGGCATGCGGCCGCTCGATGCGGTGCGCGCGGGGTATGACGAGATCACCCACATCAATTTCGTCATGATGCAGGCGATGCCGGACGACGTGGTCGCCACGTCCAACGGCATGAACCGCTTCGTCGGCACCGGCAAATATGCGGCGGATGTCGATCTGCATTCGAAGATGATGACGGCGTATCTCGATGAACTGGCGCGGCGCCATACGGCCGTCGATCCAACCCTGGTGACGTTCGAAGATCTGTACGTGCCGGAGCGGGGCACCTTCCCGCCGGCCGATGCGCCTTATGCGGACACGCTCCCGCCGCAACTGGCGCGCGGGTTCCTGTCGAGCGCCATGGCGCCGCAAGCAGACCTCACGCGCGAGCGCATGCGCGCCAGCTTCGCAAAACTTCAGGCGCTGATTCCGGAACTGTACCGGCGGCATATTGCGGTGCTGGCGGGCACCGATGGTTTCGGCTTCGAATTGATCCGCGAGCTGGAGCTGTATGTTCAGGCCGGCATGAAGCCGGAGGATGCGCTTGCCACCGCGACCATCATCCCGGCGCGCACCTACCATATGGGCGGAATTACCGGCTCTCTCGCCAAAGGCAAGCTCGCGGAGCTGGCGCTGATCGACGGCGATCCGCAGAAGAACATCGGCGATTTGCGTCAGGTGGAACTGGTGATGCGAGACGGCAAGCTGATGAAAGCGGCCGATCTGCGCGCCGCCATCGGCATTTCCGGCCCGCCGAAGAAGAAGAACTAGGCGAGACGCATCAGACAGAAGCCCCAGAGTGGCTCTCCACACAGCCGGGAGTATCTGTGGCGGAATTGCCACCTTCATTGCCTCGAACCTGCGAATCATTTCGCGCCCATGCTCGCCGTGTTAAGACTTGCGTGTTGCGAACGGGGCCGAGTAGCGTCGACATCTGCATTCAATTCGGTTCTTCAGACGCGTTTGTTTTGAGTTTCAAGCGCCGACGTTTCGAACACGCATTCGGGAATATGACAATCCATTCCGTGCGCGGAAATATTGCGGAGGGTGATAACAGCCATGACATGTGCGGTCGCGATCACCAGCATTACCGAGACCTCCACCCCTAACACCTATCTGGTCTTGGGGACCGCGACGGGGTGTCCGCTCGTGTCCACATCATCGGGGCAGATGGAGCCGGTCGTCACCGTTCGGGTCTGCTGCGGTTCGCCCCCGGAAGTGCATTGCTCGAATGCGACCGGCGTCGTGACCGCGGCCGGAATATGGCGCGCCTTTGTGGAAACGAAGTGCCCTTGCGGCGAGCCGCTAACGGTCGACGCATGGTGCGAGGGAAACTCTGCCTGCGCGGCGCCGCAGCTCGCCACCACCGTGCCGTGTCCGGGCGATCCCTGCTGCCTCACGCCGACGGTCGGCATCAGCGTCGGCCCCTGCAATACCGACGGGACGCGAACCGTCACCTTCAACATCTCGGTCACGGTGACGAGTTCGACCTGCCTGCCTTACGATTTCTCGCTCGCGTTCGGCGATGGAAACTACGGACCGCCGATGCCGGTCACCGCAACCGGCGTGACGACGTTTCCCTCGGTCACCCACAACTACGCGTCGACGACCACGACCAGCTACACGGCGACATTCTCCGATCCGTTTCATCCGAATTGTCCCGCCGTCAACATTCCGGTGTCGCTCGTCTCGTGCGTGACCGATTGCTGCCCGACGTTCCTCGGAACTACGGTGACGTTCGGCGCCTGCAACAGCAATTGCGAGCGCCAGGTCACGGTGACGACGAACTTCGCGCCCTATGTGCCTCCCTGTCCGCCGGCGACGCTGCAATGGGTCTTCACGGACAAGAACGGCCAGCTCATCGCCAACGGGACGGCGATCAACACCGCCTTGGCCTCGCCGCATATCGACACCTTCTGGGCCAGTGCGGCGCAAAGCCCGATCACGGGCACGCTCACGGTTTCCTATCCCCTGCACTGTACCGCCCCGCCGATCACGATCAACGTGCCGTCCTGCGTCAGCGCGCCGCCATGCCCGTCGATCACGTCGTTCTCCTATACGGATCAGGGCTGCGTGACGCAGGCCGGAGCCTGCTGCCGGCAGATCGGCTTCGCGGTCGATGCGAACGTGTCGGTCGGCTGCGGTTCCGGCGCGGTCGGACCGAAACTGCACGTGGATTTTGGCGACGGCACCTCGCAGGACATCCAGTTCAATTCCAGCGGCAGCGTCGCCTGGACGTTTTCCCACATCTATTGCACCGGCGGCAATTACAACGTGGTGCTGTCCGTCGTCTATCCGCCCGGATGCGCTAGCAAGCCGCTGACCGCCAGCGTTCCGGTCTGCGCGCCGCAGGACTGCAACATCACACCCACGCCGCCGCCCGCATGTCCGTGCTGCCTGTGGTGGACGATCGCCTTCGTGCTGTTCTTCATGGGCCTTTCGACGATATGGGCGAACGACCAGATCACGATCTTCGGCGTGACGCTGGGCGCGGTGGCGACGTGGTCGAGCCTGCTATTCGCGCTGCTGATGTTCGTGATCCTGTTCCTGTGCTACATGGTGTATTGCGCCACGTGCTTCTGGTGCTACTTCGCGAAATGCACCGTCTGGGCGTGTATCATCGCCGCGATTGCAGTCATCATCCTGTTCATTATCGGCGTGATATCGGGGTCGTCGATCGTCAATCCATGGGCTTTGTTCGGGGTGCTGGGTACGTTGCTGGGAATTTTCCTGATATCGTTGAATGTCCTGAACAGTCCGAAATGCCAGAACTTCTTCGCCACCGGCAATTGCAACTAGGCGAATTAGGAAGGCGGAGCACGACAATGGCCTGCAATTGTGGACGTCCGGCGCCGGCAACCGCGATCATTCCGCCCAAGCTGAACAAGCTGGGGACATGCACGCTCTGCATCTACGGGACGCTAACCTTTTCCACCGGAGGATGGATCGGGTATCTGGGCGTCGCGCACGATCAGACCTATCGCGCGGTTGGTTACGGTTTTCTGGCGTTGGCTGTGCCGTCCACGGTTCTCTTCGTGGCCCACATGGCCGCGATCCTCATCCGCAAGGCCGAGGCAGGCGGGAGCAGCCCGGCCATCGGCGATCTCAGGTAGGTCGAGCTTGTGATGCGCGACGGCAAGCTGATGAAAGCGGCCGATCTGCGCGCCGCGATCGGCATCTCCGGCCCACCGAAGCGATCGAATTAAAGGTGGGACCGGGCCACCGATGAAGTCTCGTCGTGGTTCGGCGATGACGATGCCGAGCGCCGGCGCCGGATGGACCATCGGGGGCGCGGGCCCAAAAACTACAGCCGCTCCGATGACCGGATTCGCGAGGATGTGTCGGACCGCCTGACCGCTGGTCGATGCCTCGGAGATCGAGGTGAGCGTCAGCAACCAGGAAGTGACGCTGAGCGGGACGGTGGCAAGCCGCAACGAACGCCGCCTCGCCGAAGAGGTGGCCGAACAGGTCTCCGGCGCGAAATACGTGCAGAACAATCTGCGCGTGAAGGTGCCAATCTCGCACTCCGGCGTGAGCGGCACGCCCGGCAGCTTCGGCAGCGGGTCTTCGACCACAAGCATGTAAATCTGACGAGGTTCGGGAAGCAGGGCGCAAACCAGCGCCCTGCTTCTTTCTTCCGTCTCGCGCGCTCGCGCGAATCATGGCTACGCTTTCCCGTCGATTCGCGGGGGCGAAGAATGTCGGCACAGATCGTCAGCCTGAATGGCGCCATTTCATTGCCGGAAGCCAAGCCGAACGAAACCCTGGTGCAGGAACTTGAGCGCTTGCTCGAAGCGGGCCGTGCCGGCGAGATCGTCGGCATGGCGGGCGCCTATCGGCACAAGGAGAAGGTGACCACCTACTCCTATGCCGGGGCGGTGGACGGTTATGCCCTGCTGGGTGCGCTGGATTGCGTAAAGGAGCGGCTGCTGCGCCTCGCACTGTCGCGCGATTGAACATCCAACGGGCGATTTGGGAGGCGCTGGAAATCGCGCCTTCTTAAACACTTCGTCGACTACCGACGAGGTTTTCCATGCCGTTCCGGTACAGAGGATTGCCGTTTGCGCCGTTCGAGCCGCTTGTTCGCATGAGCGACGCGGAGCTTCAGTCGCTCGGCGCGCGGCGAATGATCGTGGACGAGACCCCGGGTTTCCCCTGCCGCGTTACGCTCGAAGATGCCGCGCCGGGAGAGCGCGTGCTGCTGCTCTCCTATGCGCATCAGACTGCGGATTCGCCGTACAGAGCGGCGGGGCCGGTGTTCGTGCGCGAGAACGTGCGCGCGACCTACGACTCCGAAGAAACGCCGCCGGTATTTCGCACCGGCCGGCTGCTTTCCGCCCGCGCTTACGATTCGGCGGGCATGATGGTGGATGCCGACGTCAGCGGCGCCGACGAAATCGAGTCGCTGCTCGCACGATTGTTCGCGCGCGACGACGCGGATTACGTACACGTGCACTACGCCAAGCGCGGTTGTTTCGCCGCGCGCGTCGAGCGGGCGTAGTCTGGCGCGCGACGCTTTCCTCTGCGATAATGGCGGTCCGCGATTCAGCCAGGGAGGAGAATTGTGGCCAGATACTCGCGCAGCGCCGGCAAGGACGTGAAACGCGCCATGCACAAGCGCAAGAAAGGCACGCTCAAAAGCGGCAAGGGCGGCAAAGGCGGCAAGGTCAAGAGCCGGAAACAGGCGATCGCCATCGGCCTTTCGGAAGCGCGCAAGAAGGGCAAGAAGGTGCCGAAGAAGAACTCGTCGAAGAAGCGCAAGTCCAGCAAACGCAAATCGAAGAAGTAGCCGGCGAGCAGCAGGTTTCGCCGTTCAGCGGATTTCCCACGTCACCGTCACGTTGGCGGTGACGCTTTCTTCGCCTGCCGCAACCGGCGGCGGCGCTGCGGCCGCCATGGGCGCCGCTACCATCATCCGCCGCATGGGAATCGGTGCTGGGACCTGTCCTTCGTTGATCGACACGATGGGGCCGAGCGTGACGCCGGCGGCGCGGGCAAGTGCCTCAGCCTTGGCCATCGCATCCTTCACCGCCGCCTCGCGCGCCGCGGCTTCCAGTGGCTTCTCGTCCCGAACCAAGAAGCCGATGCCGCCCAGCGAATTGGCGCCTGAAGCAACCAGCGCATCCAACGCGGGCCCGAGCTTGCCGAGATCGTCGACCGTAACGGTGACGGTGTTGGAGACTTCATACCCGGCGATGCGCCGAGGCTCCTTCGAATTGTAGTCCGGGTATTGTGGCGAGACGGAGAAGTCGGAGGTCTGGATGGATTTGTCCGGAATGCCGAAGCGCTTCAGCGTCGCAAAGACCTGATTCATCTTGCGGCTGTTGGCAGCGAGCGCGTCCGCCGCTGCCTTGGCGTCGCTCACCACGCCGGCGCTCAGGACCGCCTGATCCGGTTTCGCCTTGACCTCGCCGTCGCCGCCGACCGTGAGCAGCCGCGGCCCCGGATCTGCCCCGGTTTGCGCTTGGGCGAGCGCCGGCGCGCACAGCGCAAGCGGCAAAGCAATCGTCGCGATTCGGTAAAGCGTCATGGCGCAATCTCCATCGTGCCGTAGAAGCTGACGCCTCCTCGCGGCAAAACTGGGGCGAAACTACGGCTCGCCGCGAAATTCAAGCAACGCATCGGCCGCCCCGACAAATGCGGCATTCTTCTCCAGGATCAACATCGTCGGAATCGGCTGGACGAAATAAGAGAGCCGGCCCTTGTCCTCGAACCGGGCGCGGAAATCCGAATTCTGAAGATACCGCTCGATCTTTGCCGCAATGCCGCCGGCAATGAACACGCCGCCCCGCGCGCCATGCGCCAGGGCAAAATCCCCTGCCACCGCGCCGTACGCGGAGCAAAACAGGTCGAGCGCCGCCCGGCACGCGGTGTCCCCCTCCTGCGCCCGTTTTGTGATTTCCTCGGCGGTGAGCGGCGGCGACTTGCGGCCGGCGATCTCTTCCAGTGCTGCATACACGTTCTCCTGCCCCGGCCCGGATAGGATGCGCTCGACAGATACATGACCGAAGCGCTTTTGGAGCACGCGCAGCACGGCAATTTCGGTTTCGCCGCGCGGCGCAAATCCGATGTGGCCGCCTTCCGTGGCGATGGGGACCGAACGCCCGCGGTAGCGCGCCAGGCAGGACACGCCGAACCCGGTGCCTGCGCCCAGGATGGTGATCGGCTCTCCCGCCAAACCTTCCCGTTCGGGCCCGACGGAGCGGAACGCCTCCGGCTCCAGCGTCGAGACCGAAAAGGCCAGCGCCGCGAAGTCGTTGATCAGCAGCGCCTGGCGGAATCCGGCCTTGCGAAGATCGTCTTCCGACGCGTGCCAGCCGCGATTGGTGAAGTGAGCGCTTCCCGCGGTGACCGGACCGGCCACCGCAATGGCCGCCGCAGATGGCTGCTCGGCACCGGCGCAATCCAGATATTTGCGCAGGGCGGCGGCAAAGCTCTCGAATTCATCGCCGCCGAAATCCACCTGGTAGTCGAGTCGAAACGGCTTCTGCGACGCGTCCACAATGGCAAACCGCGCGTGCGTGCCGCCCACATCGCCGACCAGAATCTTGGAATCGCGGCTCATGCGCACGGCCTCATCGATCTTCGCGCAGGCGCATCGACAGACACAGCCGAGCGCCTGCTGTTGTTCTGCCGTCCCTTGTACACGGCCATCGGAGAATAGGGCCGAAGGCGGCATCCCGGAAGGCTGCGTTTCTGATTTCGGATGCAGCGGGAACGCAATTCCTGCTAGGAGAACCGGCAGGTGGGCCTGTAGCTCAGCTGGTTAGAGCTGGCCGCTCATAACGGTCTGGTCGCAGGTTCGAGTCCTGCCGGGCCCACCAACAATTCTAGCCTTTTGCGAGGGCGCTCAGGGCGGGTGGCACGCAACTGGCACGCGGGTTTGAGCAAGGTACGGTGTAGATGTGATAAAGCGGTTGACAACCCTCTCGGCAAATTCTGTTCTCTCGGATAATCCCCAACTAAAGCAGGAGTTTATCTCAGGGCGCTAACTTGAATGGCACGCTGACGGCACGCAGCTACTTAGAGAAGTCTGGGAACCGCTTAATCCATCTATGCACCGTCATGATGCATACGCCGTACCGCCGAGCGATCTCTCGGATTGCAACCCCTTCCTTTATCATTGAGCGCAGTTCGGCAATCATATTTTCCGGCATCTGCCGAAGCTGACGCTGGGGCCGGGGCTGATCCAAATACGCCAAGGTGCCGGGGAGGTCGTCAATGTTGTACCTCGTCATCCGGCCCCGCACCTCGTCCATGACCTCTTCGATAGCCGCTACGGCCTTCGTGCAATATTGCGGCTCAAAGGGCGCGTAAATGGACGTAGTGGCAGTCGATCCCCGTGGGAGGTGCCCGAGGAACAAACTGATCTCCTCAATCGGAACGCCCCTTTTCCGCATCTCCCGCGCCATACCGTGCCGGAAGGAATACGGTGTCACCTCGTCATCTACCCCGGCCGAGCGCCGGGCGGAGTTCCAGCCATTGTAAATGGATTGGACTGACTTGCCCCGGACGGCAATGAAACGGGCGCCAAGGTCTGTTACCCGTGCCAACCAGGGTTGCAAGGTTGGTGTGACGGGAATGGTAGGCCGATGCTTCTTCGTCTGCCTTCGTCCGGCCGGATTCAGATTCAGTAAGTTATGCCCCTCATCGAACTGAGCGCGACTGAGGTCCATGATCGCATCTGGTCGGGCCAGCGTGTTCGCGGCGATGAGCGCAAACATGAAAAGATGACGGCTCTGAATGCTATCCAGCAGCTTGGCCGTTTCAGCGGAAGTAATTGGCCGTCCCATCGGTGGGCGAGCACGCATTTCCTCCTTCGTCTCAATCAACTTGATCTTCGGAGTTGAGACCAATTCCCCATTGGCCACCGCCTGATTTAGGGCAGCTCGTCCGCTCGAAAGAATTTTGTCGATGGTTGATTTACCTCGCGTGCCAGCCTTTGCGAGCCATTCCCGGAATTTTCGTTGCTCGGCTGGGGTAATCTCCGAGACCGTTCTGCCAGACCAAAATTCACTCCACAGGCTCAAGTTGAACTCCTCCTTGCGTGCACTAGGGAGGTGCTGAGCATGGTCCCGGTGGTAATTCAAAAGCGCGGTTTCGATCAGGTATGCGTCGCCGCTTGCGTTGGTAGGGCGCTCATTTTTTATCACCCATTCAGCTAGCGCGATGCTCGCCGCTTGAAAGTCGCTTGTGCCAAGGCTGAAACGACATGTCTGTCGATTTTCGTAGTGCGTCGCGCACCACGGATCGTCTGGTCCAGTGCGTCCTGGCTTTTTGCTGAGCCAATACTTTCCGACTTGGCCGGGTCTGGGTTCTTGTCTGCGCATGCTTTCACCTGTTGATTTTCGATGTATTCCTTGAGTTGATCGGACGAGTAGAAGATGCGTGCGCCGACGGGCGTGAACCCGAGCCGTTTGCGCACCCGTTCGTTCCGGACTGTGCAAGGTTTCACGCGGAGCAATCGCGCCACTTCTGGCTCTGTCAGGAGCGCAGGAAATTGATCGGTGGTCGACGACCCGACTTGGTCTTTCGGAAGGTTCGTGAAACTGTCCTTCGACATTGGACCTCCAGACAAAGCTCTCCTATTCGCCGCAACGTTGCTTGCGGCGCGTCAGTGCGTCAGTCGCTGCTAGATTCTCAGCCGATCCGCGGGGGCTGGGATCGGCTCGGCGCGACGGGGCTGCCGAGACGCAAGAGGTAACTCTTAGGGGATGGCTTTCCCGGATCGTGGGTCATCGCATTTTCTCCTTGGCTGTTGCGAATGCCCGTTCACGGCGCATGCCAAGCTGCTCGCAAGCCACTGATTTGATTGAGAGATTATAAGTTCCAAGTCACAAAATGGGCGCCAGTTGGCAAGTCACAAAAGCCGGTCCTCTTGTGACTCGTCGCCCTCGTTAGCAAAGAACTGCGAAATAGAATGGCCCTCGTGCGGCGCGCAATTTGCGTGAGTCATAAAATCCCAAGAGCACCACTTGGAGGAAAACGCGCAAAAGCTCACAAACCCTCAATCTCAGAGCCCCTAATTCAGTTCGACTTGGGAGATTGGCCGACAACCGCTGCGCCAATATGGGACGGATGTACCTATTTGGCACAAAGAGAGGTCGTAGCTTATAGAAACGGGTCTGATATGGTCTGCGTAATTGCATTTAACGGTGGGTGATCTCGCTGCTGATCACTCGGGGCCGATCTGGTCAGGCAGCACAAGGGAACGTGCCCACGCTCTCCACGAATACTGCCCCATTGCCGCGAGCAATCTGCAACTGGCCACGGTCCACTCGCGAGATGAAAGCAAAATTTTCTTCGCAGGGCGAACGATGAATCGGAATCCGGAGCATCTCCCATTCAACATATTTGGCCAGTTCGGGTCCCGCTGCTCTTACCAAGGGCAGCACATGGGCTGGATCGCCTAAGTGACCTGGAATGATCATACAACCGATGAAGAGCGGTTCGCGGTTCCGTCGAATGCGCAGTATTTGCCAGCGTTGATCGGTGGGAACCGCCATCTCTATGAAGGACGCGGGAACTAGGCCCGGGCATCCGATCTGCCGGCGTTGCGCCTGACGAAAGATATGCTGCTGGTCATCACCCTCGATGGCGCTCCAGGCCCCCAGTCCGAAGCGAACGTAGCCAGACCTCATAAAGATGACGGGGACCCGCGAGTTGGGACCAATCAATGTTGGGACTTGAAAGCGCTCAAATTCCGGGGTTGCAGATGGACGCGGCCGGCCTATGACAGCTTCGCCATGCGTTACGAAGCGCTTCAGAACGTCCATCATTGGAGTTTCAAAGCCGATGCGTGCGTGCAGCCGCGCTTGGTCGCGCGGTAGGTCGTAATTCACTGATTACTCCTCGTGTGCGGGCAGATGGACTCGTTGCGGCCGAAAAGCGCATATCCGCTGCGATTTCAGAAAAAGCGAGGGGGGCGCACCGCGCTGTCCACCTCACCGTATCGAGATCATCTCATCGTAAGTCGCACCCGTCAAGAATTACGGCCTGCCGGCAAGCCCCTTCCCAATTCGTTAGGGCCTTTTCCGCCGTGATGTGCGACGCAAGCGCGGAGATATGTGCTGCCCTACCACAGGATTTCCGAAGCTATCCAATTTGATGCTCTCACGCTCCTCAATGATGGCAAGGAGGGAATCAATCATGATCACAGCTTCACGCAGGTGCTTTATCGTTCTCTCAACTTCGGTGCGTGAAATGGTCACCGTGCTGGTCTGGCTGGATACCTTTCCCGACAAATAGTTCGCTGTCACTAGCAGTGTCGTCGCGGCCTCCAAGATAAAGAACAGCTTATCAGTGATCGAGCCGGGTTGGCTCCCCTGGCTCGGTAGCGGTGCACGATAGGTGAACATGTGGTGATATTCTGCATATCACCATGATTTCGGCAACAGGTTTCTTCCGCTCAAGTCCGGAGTCGAACCCCTATGCCCCCGCGCTTGTCCTTTCCTAAGAAGACGATGCCTCCTTTCTGGAGGGCGCTGGCAACTTTAGCTGCCGTTTCAGCACGCATGTCGGTCAGGCCATCACAGAGTTCGGCGCGCCGAATGGTTGCGATCCCGACTCCAGCACGGTCTGCAAGGTCGGCGGCGTGCCATCCCAACAACTGCCGTGCCGCCCTAATATGAGCCGCCGTTAACTCTGATGGATCAAATTTCACGGCTGGCTCTTGAATTTCGTATGATATTTAGAATATCACGATGGCAGAAGCTCCTTTTCCGTGTGCAAACCGATACAGCAAGGCATTTCGAGAGCATGCTCCCTGATCACCTTTTTAGGTTCTGCCCCGCCCAGCGGCTCGTCATGCAACTGGATAGGCCCTTTACGTCTGGGACCTATCTTGTCCTGATTCGCGCCGGAGATCGCCTCCTAGAATTAGCAGGCTATTTTCGGTATCACGATAGGGTGCCCTATCAATGTGGCGGCTTTTACCATCTGTATACTGGCTGCGGGGGGCGAGGGGCTGCTCGCGTAAAGCATCACCTACTCGGGACATTCGGCTCGTCCAATCTTCGTTGGACTCTACATGCGCTCGAATTGACGGGGGGCATGATTTCCAGGTCCGGCATCGGTCCCTGGGATCACCCAGACCTTCAACAGCGAATCACGTTCTGGCTCATCCAGAACGTGCTGATCGGAATTTGCGAGTGCCGAGATGCTTTCCTGCTTGAGAAGGCAATTTTGGCAGCCGAGCCCAGCCCGTTGAACCTCGATCAGCGCCGTTGGGACCCGTTCGCTCAACAGATCATCTCAGCACGTGCCCGGACTAGTGCCGGCTTGAGCCGCAAGGACATCTACCGTGCCAACACTCACTAAGAAAGTATGGGGGTTACCGAATGGCACTGAGTACGTCACTTTTCACGTCGATTGGCGGGAAAATGGCCACCCACGCCGAAAGCCCTTCAGCAACTGCGCCGAAGCAACCGACTTTTTGGCCACCTTAACGCAGCGGCTGCGCACGCGTAGACCGAATCGTATTGTACCCTCGGCAGTGCAGAAGACGCTCCATGTTTCTATCAGACGCTAAGCCGATGCACCCAAGTGATATCACTCCTGCCGCAAATTTGTGCGGGACTCCCCTTGGCGTAGGAAGCTATCTCTCCCCAACCTTGCTGATCCAATTTCTCGGATGCGAGCACCAGGTCGCACTGCGGCTCGCCGGCATATCTCTCTCCGATCAGGACGATGAGACGCAGGCATTGTTCCGAACAAAAGGGCTAGAGCACCAAGCTTCAGTCCTTGAGCGACTGGAACGCACAACCGAGCAGGCTGCTGTCCGGATACCGACAACCGGCGTGAGCTTGGAGGAGCGTGTCCATCGCACTCTGGATGCAATAAGTTCGGGTGCTCGGGTTATTTATCAGGCGGCTCTGGTCAGCGGACGGTGGCTTGGATTTGCGGACTTCCTGGTTCGGATGGGCGGCGATTCTCGCCCAGAGGATGCGAAGCTCTCGAAAAGTGCAAAACTGGGCCATGTCCTTCAGCTTGGGACATACGCCGAACTGCTCAACCGCACTACGGGAACAGCCATCAGAGAGGGTGTCATCCACGGCTCCGTAGCAGAGCCGGAGCGATTTGATCTTGCCCAAACAGAGCACATCGTTCGTCGCTTGATGCACCGTCTGGAGGATTTCGCAGCCGCAGAGCCAAAGCTCACGCGGGCCCTCCGGTGCCCAGCGTGCAAGACATGCGGATACAAGTCGCGTTGCGAAAGCGAATGGCGCCAAGCGGACAGTCCGATCTTCGTAGCGGGATTGCGCACGGGTCAGCTGCTCAAGCTTGAGGCTGCGGGGATTCGGACGATGTCTGACCTTACCGACGTTGCCCCTGGCCTTCGCGTAAGGGGCATCGGTGAGGAGACCCTGCCCAAACTTGTTTCCCAGGCACGACTCCAAAAAGCAGCACGCGAGACGGGCATCCATTCTATCGAGCTCCTACCGCTCGAAGCGGGTCGAGGCTTCACCTTGCTGCCACCCCCCAACGGGGGAGACCTCTGGCTGGATTTGGAAGGAGACCCGCTTCATCCGGAAGGTCTCGAATATCTTTTCGGGCTTTTCGGGCCACTGGGTCACGCAAGCGAGCCCGTCTACCGCTGTTTCTGGGCGCACAATCACAACAAGGAGAAGGCTGCATTCGAGCGGGTGATTGATCTGATCACGGCGCACCTCGAAAGATTTCCAGGATCGCACCTCTACCATTACGCGAGCTACGAAATCACTGCGTTCAAGCGGCTGGCGATGCGCTACGCCACGCGGGAGCAGAAACTTGATCGTCTCCTGCGGGAGCACCGGTTCGTAGACTTATATCGTGTACTCCGGCAGAGCATCCGCGCGTCGACTGAAAATTATTCGCTGAAAACACTCGAAGCGCTCTATTGGGGCGGTCGCGCCGGCGAGGTCGCGAACGCGGCCGACAGCATTGTCCAGTATGAGCAATGGCGTCTCACGCACGATCTATCCACGCTCGCGCAGATCGAAGAATACAATCGAGAGGACTGCCTCTCGACCGCAAAATTGCATGAGTGGCTCGAAGGACTGCGTCCAAAAGGCGGCAGCTACCGCGCGCCCATCTCACCTTCAGACGAGGAAACCACGGGATCACGCGCGGCGGAGCGCGAAGCGCGGGAACGAGAATTGACGCGCCTTGCGCAGCGGGTGCGCACCGCGTCCGTAGGAGATGAGAAGCTCAGAGACTTGGTCGCCGAACTTTTGTGGTTCCACCAGCGCTCCCAAAAGCCCCACTGGTGGGCAATTTTCGAGCGGCAAACCTGGTCGGATGATGAATTGATTGATGACGCCGAGAGCCTTGGCGCGATCACCTTCGATGTCACTGCGCCAGTCGAAACCGTGAAGCGCTCAAACCTACTTACATGCAAATTTCCGCCGCAGGACACTAAATTCAAGGCTGGCAGCACGCCTGTGTTCCCCGACACCCTCACCGCCGCTGGAAAGGTCGCGAGCATCGCTTGCGAGGACGGCGTGCTCGTCCTCAAACGTGGTGTGGGCCAGGACGACCTGCCTGCTGCGTTCTCGCTGCTGCCGCAAAAGCCAGTGAACCAGACGCCACTCTCCGACGCCGTTAAAAGCTTTGCCGAGCGGTTCGCCGCCGGAGCTCTCGATCAGGATCGCGCATTGATGGACGTCCTTCTCCGCAATCCTCCACGCATTCGGGGGTCTCGACCTGGAGCTGACCTCCTTGCTCCACGAGAAGAATTGCTGTCCGGGACGATCCGGACCATCCAAGCAATGGATCACACCGCGCTATTCATCCAGGGGCCGCCCGGCTCCGGAAAGACCTATACGGCTTCCCACGCGATTCTGGCCTTGCTGAAGGATGGTAAGCGCGTCGGCGTCGCTTCCAATTCCCACAAGGCCATCAACCTGCTTCTCAAGAAAGTTGAGGAACGAGCAATCGAAGACGGTTTTGCGTTTGCCGGCGTGAAGAAGGCAAGTGCGCAGAATGACGAGTCGTATTTTGAGGGGGAGTGCATCACCTCAGTGGAAGCAAGCCTAGACGTCGGACGAGAGCACCAGCTGGTTGGAGGCACCGCCTTCCATTTCGCCCACGAGGAGCTCGAATCGTACGACTACCTGTTCGTCGACGAAGCCGGACAGGTCGCCCTTGCCAACCTCGTCGCAATGGCAGGATGCGCCAAGAACCTCGTGTTGATCGGGGATCAGATGCAACTCGCCCAACCCATACAGGGAGTGCATCCGGGCGAGACCGGCCTCTCCTGCCTTACTTATCTTCTCCAGCATCAAGCGACGATCCCCCCTAAGCGAGGCATTCTCCTGAATATCAGCTACCGGCTGCACCCTGCGTTATGCGAATTCGTGTCGGAAGCTGTTTATGACGGGAGGCTCACCTCTGCCGATTGTGCATCAGAGAGAATGCTCATTCTCAACGACGAGACTCATCCCACGTTAAAGCCGGCCGGCATCAGCTTCTGCATTGTCCGGCATCAAGGCTGCACGCAGAGCAGCTTAGAAGAGGCAAAAGCAGTCACGGTCTTGGTTCGGAGCCTGCTGAAGCAAAGGTTCCGCGACGAGAAAGGAGCCATTCGGCCGCTTTTGCTGGAAGACATCCTGATCGTCTCGCCCTTCAACATGCAGGTGAACGCGTTGAGGCAGTCACTTCCGAATGGCGCGCGGGTAGGAACGGTCGACAAGTTTCAGGGGCAGGAAGCGCCGGTGCTCATTGTTTCAATGGCAACTTCGCATGGGGATGATGCCCCGCGCGGGACGGAATTCCTCTTCAGCCGCAATCGATTCAATGTCGCCATCAGCCGCGCCCAGTGCTTGGCGATAGTGGTTCAGAGTCCCCGGTTGTTGGATGTATCCGCAGGTTCAATCGAGGACTTGATCCGGCTCAATCTGTTTGCACGGGCAGAAGCGGGAGCAAAGGTCGTCGAGGGTTAGCATTTAGATTTTCCTCACGTACGCAGATTGCCTGCTCCCGGGAAGGAAGGGGCGCGTTCTTTGAACATGTAAACATATGGAAAGGTCGTCCATCGTCATAGCACGCGTCGATGGACCGCCTTGCGGATCGGTGCCCCCTTCGATACCGAGGACACGGTTAATCACCTCTTTGCAGCTTTTCGATCTTGCCAGCGATCTCCGTTCGCTTGTCGATCAGTGCGGTTACGACGTGGGGGAGAGCCTTTTCGGGATCAGGATTGAGGGATTTGCTCATGCTGCAAGAGTGCAGCGGACGGGATCAGAAGAAGCTAGGTGTGTTTGCGCCATAATGGCGCCTACTTAATGCTATGCGGGTTGCTGTAACTAAGAATCCCGCTGTAGTCTCTCAGTTTGCGTCCCTTGGCTTCATCGCATGTATCGAGAAATAGCTGCGCATCAAGGGGCTCCCACTCGTATAAGGAAAGGCTCAGGGCGAAAGACGGTGGTATTTCCATTATAACAAATGGTTTCCAGCCCGCATAACCGCCGAATGGGTTTTTGGAATTCACGAATCCACAGAGATAAAAATGACGGTCTCCCGAATAGTCCGTATAGTGAGCTGTCACATCTCGGAAACGCGCGCTCGGATAGTCTGCGAGTCGATTTTCAAACTCAACACGAGCTTTCGTTACGAGTTCCGAGATTTGCGAACTGCCGTCATTCGGACCTAAGAGCGGATTGGCATTCACAGGAATTGCACTTAAACATAAAATTAGGGGCAACAACAAAATTGAGCGCTTAGTGCGACAGATAAAAAGGCAGCCAGAAAATACCGAGCGCCAAGGGGATGCTGACCGCCGAGTCGTGCCGTATTCCATCTGCTCGCCCCTTCGCAATAGTCACTATAGTGACTGGCAACCGATTAAGAAATGGTTCCGCCTTCGCATATGCGACTGGCGCGAATCCTCGGCACAAATCTCCGCAAGTACCGCAAGGAGCGGGGACTGAGTCAGGAGGCGTTGGCGGACGAAGTGGAGCTTGCCGTTACCTATGTCGGCCAGATCGAGCGCGGCCAGCGCAATCCTACGCTCGATATTGTGGAGCGATTTGCGAAGGCGCTCCGTGTGAAGCCGCTCGATCTATTGCAGTGACATTCGACCACCATCGGCTTTAGCGGTCGGCGGGCAGCATGAGTCACGAACGTGAATCAGTCACTGGCTGACTAAGTTCGATGGCATCCCGACAACCACGCTTTTCGCCGACTTGTCCTCGCGGATGCCTTCGAACGAGGCCTGCCGAACCATGCCATCGCTGGTCCAGCTCGCGATCTCGGCTTCAATCGCGAGCGTCGGTTCGATCCAGTGCACATCTCGCGAAGCCTTAGGCTTGCCTGAGTTCTCAAACGGCCGCTTCGACGAAGCTCGTGCTTCCAAAGCAGTGACCAGCTGCGGGAGATTGCGCGAGTTGAATCCCGTGCCGACTGTGCCGACGTAGACGAACTTTCCGCCCCGATAGGCGCCGACGATCAGGGAGCGGAACGCGCTGCCTGTAGTCTTCCAGCCTCCGACAACCAGTTCCTGACTCGCCCGGCACTTCGCCTTACACCATATCCCTGACCGGTCATCCGGCTGATAGGGCGCATCGCTCCGCTTCGAGACGATCCCTTCCAATCCCATCTTGCAGGCAGCTTCGTGCATCGCGCCTTGCCATCGCCCTGGTGATCGACATAGACGACGCGCTCCCGGTCACCTAGCTTCAGCTTCTTGGTCAGCTGTTTGAGGGCATTCTTGCGCGTGAACAGCGGGTAGGGGACCAGGCTTTCGGTATCTTCCGCCATCAGATCGAACGCGTAGTACACCAAGCTGCCGGTGCGCTTGGCGGAGAGGGCGTCGGTCAGGCCGGCAAAAGTGGGCAGGCCATCACTCCCAACCGCACAGACCTCCCCGTCAATGATCGCGTTGCCCATCGCCTGACAAGCGCGTGCAATCTCTGGAAACCGATGCGTCCAGTCGAGCCCCTTTCGGCTGTAGAATGTGCTCTTGCCGTTTCGGACCTGCATCTGCATGCGATAGCCATCGAGTTTTGTCTCATGCACCCAGTTGTCGCCGACTGGCGGTGACTTCACGAGTTCGCAGAGCTGCGGCTTGATGAAGCCAGCAGGGAAATCCGACCGGTATTGGCGCTGGCTGCTCGTCAGCCTTTTGGCGCCTGCGCTGAGCTTGGCTGTTGGCATTCCGCTGAAACGCTTTTGCCCCACCATTTGTTTACACATTTGAACCGACCGAAGCACATCAATACCAGACGACAAGACAAAGGTAGGCAACCCCGACCGAAGCCGAGTGGCTGGTGGAGAGGGCTACGAGGTAGAAGACTTTGTACAAAGCATGGCATTACGGCGGACGAAGCCCGCAATCTGATCCGCCAGCATGGCAACAACCGCGAGACGCTCGACCGCGAAGCAGAGAAGCTGAAACGCAAGTAGTTAGGACTCCGGGGCAACGTGACCCTGCAATCTGCCTTCACAATGAAAGAAGCTGCGGACCACCTACGCATATCGCGCCGGGCGCTCCAGGAGCGGTCAAGCTATACCCACACTACTATCTCAACGGCTGCCGCAAGCTCTTCGAAGAGTCGGACATCGTCAAGCTGCGCGAAGCTATGCGCCACGGTGGGAAAGAGCGAGGAGCTAACCAGCCATTCTCCTCAAGTCGATCCCACCACAACTCGGGAAAATCCAAGAACCCTCCGGGAGGGTCAATGTGGGCAGAAGCGCAGTGGCGGGTGGCAATACTGAGGCAGCAAAAATCTGGAAGTCCTGGAAACACGCGAAGCCGATAGAGGTGCGGATGTGAAAACACTCGAACAAGTCTTCGCCTACTCGCAAGCCGTCGCGATCTAGCGGCGCAGATGGAGCGGCTGATGAGCCGCCGGAAATAGAGACCCATCCGCGCCGTCCAAATTAAGCCGCCGCCTGCCTTGGCCGCCGTCTCGCCGCAGAGCTACAGGCACGGCAAGTTCAGCCTCGTTGTTCTTCACGTTGCCGACGCGCTTGATCTCCGGCCAAAGATGCATCCGCTGCTGGTCGAACGGCCGCAGCAAAGCCTTGAGCTCGTCTTCCGAGGCTGGTTCTTCGCCGAGCCATTTTGGCCAGTCCTCGGGGGCCAAAATGACCGGCATTCGGTCATGTAGCGGCGCAATCAGATCATTCGCGCCCGTCGTAATCACCGTGCAGGAATTGAGGGCCCACATGACTGCCCCCAGTGCTCGTCTGCTACTTGTGAATTTTCAACCACCGCCCGTACATCGAAAGTCACACTCTAAATCAGCGATTAAGGAACTTCCAGAGTTTTGCCCAGCGGGTCGAAGCCATTGTGCTTGGCCTGCTCGACTCTGACGTACTCGTCGAAATCAACGTTCTTTCTAAATCTAGCGAAACTGAAGTCGATTTGTTCTTCGCAATACTCAAACTCCGGATCAGCCTCGATCAAGAATTTCGTCAAGCAATCAACCAATGGTAAATCCGGGACCATCAATTCAAGCCACAGCCAGTTGCCCTGCTCATTGACCTCAATGAATATCCACTTTCCTTCCTGATCGAGCACAAAATCGAACTGACCGAACACCAAGTCCGTTCTTGACATAAATTCCAAAATTGCCGACCGGACATGTTCGGGCGGTGCTATTCTGCGGTGAGGAAGGAGCGTCGCGGGCCTGGCACGGAAGTCTACCGACGTTTCAGCCATCGTCTGACTCATAATTTCGACTGCGAATAGATTTTTCCCCAATACGAACACACGCACATCAGAGCGCTTTCTTAGCAGCGGCTGAAACAGATATGGCATGTAGGAGAACGACCGTGCGTCTAGATCACGCACTTGCGGTAATATAGTCGTCAATGACTGAAATAATCCTCCGTCCGGCTTTTCAAAGTATACATGAGAAATCGGTTTCGCTATTACCTCTGGATAACGGTTCTGGAATTCAAGTATCGAGTCTTTGTCATTGGAAAAAAGGGTGTCGGGAATTTCCAAACCGGCATCGCGGGCCGCTGTTAGTTGGTTGATCTTGCTTGCCGCGTTTTCTTGCCCGAGGACGGAATTGATCGCCAAAGAATTGCTGAGAAGCTCTTTTTTGAGCCAGCGTACGGCCAACGTATTGTGATATTCTATGTGTTTGCGGTCAGATTGATGGGCATCCGCAGGCACTGATGCGCTATAGACCCTCCGGCTCCAGACCACCGAATAATCATCTAAGCTATCGGAATTACTCAATCCCTGCCAATCGAGCGACCTTTGCTGAAAGCTCGAAATCCTCCACGAAAAATGCAGCTTGTCCGGGAAGTCCGGAAATATAAAAAGACTGGATTTTACTCCGGCCGCAGCCAGTGACCATTGAACGACCGAGCTGTGAAGATCGGCCGGCACCGACAGAATAAGTATGGCCATTACTCTTTCCAAAAAAATGGCCGAGAGACCTATAGGCAATCCCCCGGCCCAAAGTGACATAATTCATTCTAGGCAGGACGGACGTCATCCGAATCACAAACCTTGCCATCGTCCGTAAGGGGGGTACCACCGCTTACGGTGTCGAGCTCTTCAGCGGTGAGTTCGCGAGCGAGAACGCGGCCAAGCACACGCGGTGCGCTCTTTTCCTGCGCAACGTCAGCGTCTTTCTTCACTTCAATCATGGTGCTCACCCAACCTTAGAAAGGCCGGAGAATTCCGGCATTTCGATGAAAGAGTTACAGTGCCACAAACACTTGTCAAGATGATTAGCCCGCGGGTAGGCTTGCTTCAGCTGTGGACTCTCATGCTTACCTGGGAGCGGAGGAACAATGCTTTGCCAGGGGGCTGACGCACTAGGTATTTATCGATGAACGTGCTTGATCCATTTGGTCTTTATCGTCCTGAAGCGCTGGACCACGCCCAAAGAAGGCTCGACGGAGAAGTGGTGCTTTTTACGCCTCTCTCCTCGAGATTTCTTACGAGCCTCGCCATTGGTTGCGTCCTATTGGGGCTAACGTTTGCCTCCACGGCAACTTATTCTTCTAAAGAAAATGTCTCCGGCTGGGTTGCTCCGTCGGACGGCCTTATCCAAGCGACGGCGATAGCGGGTGGAAGGGTCACGAAAATCTACGTGAAAGAGGGCCAAAGAGTTTCTGCTGGCGAACCCATAGCCGCCCTTCGCCAAACTATACATATAAAGGGTGGCGATGCGGGTGACCTCCTAGCGCAACAGATTGCTATCCAGCTAGATGCTTCCGAGAACATGGCGCGGATATCCAAGCAAAAATTGATCGAAAGGAAGCGCACACTGCAAAAAAATCTTGCCGTTTTGCAAGACGAACAATCTCAAGCGAACACACGCGTAGCGCTGACGGCGGAGCGGCAAAAGCTTGCGGAGGACGCCGTGGAAAGAGCGCGCCCGGTGCTTGAAGCAGGCGATCTCTCCAAGAGGGAATTTGATAATTTCCGTGCAGCAGCGCTCACAGCTGCTCAGGAAGCCTCTCAAGCAAAGAGCGCTGCAATCGATATCTCGCGGCAGTCGAATGAAATGGAAACTGAGCTCTTGGGCATACCTTCCGAAATTGCGAGTGCGGAAGCCCAAGCTGCTCAAGCCAGAGCAACACTGTCTCAAGAGGATGTAAATAACTCGACTAAGCGCTTGGAATTGATCGTGGCACCCGTCTCTGGGCAAGTTGCGGTACTTAATGCGATTGACGGACAGGTACTCGCCCCGGAAAGTCAGGTTGCGATCATCCTTCCACCAAGATCAAAGTTATTGGCGGAACTCTATATTCCATCGCGATCAATCGGCTTGATCAAAATTGGCGATGGCGTGCAGTTGATGTATGCCGCGTTTCCCTATCAGGTGTATGGAACAGGCCGTGGGACCGTCGTTTCCGTGTCAGGAACAGTGATAAGTCCCAACCAAATTAATACGCCCGGCCTACGACTCGACCAGCCCGTTTTCAGGGCACGAGTGGCAATAGACCGCCAATTCGTAAGTGCTTACGGCAAAAAAATCCCACTTCAGCCTGGAATGCTGCTGACAGCCGACATCATCACGTCCCAACAGACATTCGCTGAATGGCTGTTTGATCCGGTATACGCGGCGTCGAGAAGGTAGAGCCAGTTGAACCTCAGACAAGAGCTTTTCCAGCGTCACCGCCTTCCGATCTACACGTCGGTCGAAGCCGGTGAATGCGGATTAGCCTGTCTAAGCATGATCGCCTGCCACTATGGATATGAGACTGATTTGAACGAAATGCGTCAGCGATTTCCATTCTCGATAACCGGCGCTTCACTGCGCAGTCTTGTACACGTTGCGGATGAGATCGGACTCTCCTCGCGCGCAGTTCGCATCGATCTTGATCAAATAAGACGGCTTCAGACACCCGCAATTCTCCATTGGAACATGATCCATTACGTGGTGCTGAAACAGATAACGAAATCCGGTCGCGCTATTATTCATGACCCAGCTGTCGGTCGCCGCTCATTGGCGCGCGAGGAATTTTCAAAGCATTTTACCGGCGTCGCCCTTGAGCTTTCACCTGCGGTTGGTTTTCAAGTAAAGCGAGGCCGAGCTACTTTCCGCATAAACCAGCTCTGGTCTGCCTCGCGTGGTATCCCTGTAGCCGTGATCCAGGTGCTTGGGCTAACGGCGACGCTCCAAATGCTCGCATTTGTCGCGCCGTTTCAGATTCAGCTTGTTATCGACGAGGCAGTCGGAAAAGCAGATGCTCGTCTACTGCCCATATTGTGCCTTGCATTTGGGTTGATTTTCGTCATTCAGGCCGCAACCAACGCGTTGAGAAGTTGGACGCTGACTATATTGGGGAATCTTCTCGGTTTTCAGCTTGTCGGCAATTTATTGCGCCACCTACTTCGGCTTCCGGTGGAATTTTTTGAAAAGCGAAACATCGGCGACATCCTCTCCCGCTTAGGCTCGACAAGCGCCATTCAAGAAGCCTTGATGCAAGGCGTGGCAGCAGCAGTGTTAGACGGAGCGATGTCAATAGGGCTTTCGCTTTTGCTGTTTTTCTATTCGCCCGTCTTAGCGCTGATCGTAATAGGAGGAATTGGAATAAGCGCCGCAATATCGATGGCATCCTTTGCGTTCCTAAGAGCCCGCTCTGAAGAACAGATGATCGCGAGGGGCACGGAGCAAACCTATCTGATGGAGTCGATACGGTCCGCTACGATCATTAAGCTCTTAGGAGTTGAGGCTGATCGCGAGGGTACGTGGCGGAATTTGTACGTGCGATCATTGAACGCGACGACGCGGTCCGCGAACGTTCAAACGATAACAACATTTGCTCAGGAAAGCGTTTTAGCCCTTCAAATCGTTCTCATCGTGTGGATCGCGGGTGAAATGATCTTGCTCGGCAGTGGGTTCTCGATCGGGATGCTCGTCGCATTTATGTCGTTTCGGCAGATGTTCGCGGACAGAGCAATGTCCCTTTCGGGACAGCTAGTAAAGTTTGCTCTTCTGGGCCTGCATCTTTCACGGATATCCGACATCGTAAATACTCCGGTTGAAGAGGACGATCCGTCGGCTGGAATGCGACAATTTGATGGTTCGATAGAGTTACGGAATGTGAGCTTCCAATACGCAATGACCGGTCCGTTTATTCTGAAGAACATCAACTTGAGACTTAAGGCAGGCGACTTTGCAGCGATAACTGGCCCGTCCGGCGGAGGAAAAACGACATTACTCAAGATACTGCTTGGTCTCTACAAGCCGACGAGCGGCGAGGTCCTCCTCGACGGAAGGCCGCCCTCACCGCAGGATTGGCGTGCTTGGCGCACTCAAATGGGCGCTGTTATGCAGGATGACCGGCTTTTTAGCGGAACGATAGCTAGCAACATAGCGTGCTTCGATCCAGCGACGGACATGGCACGAGTGGTGACTGCGGCAGAAATAGCCCTAATTGATAAAGATATAGAGCGGATGCCAATGCGCTATATGTCTCTCGTTGGGGACATGGGTTCTGCTCTTTCTGGAGGGCAGAAGCAACGTGTCCTGTTGGCGCGAGCCCTCTATCGGAATCCAAAAATATTGTTTTTGGATGAGGGTACGGCGAATCTCGATGAGAAAACAGAGCGGTTGATCGTTGAGAAACTGCGAATATTGCCAATAACGCGCATCGTGGTCGCACACCGTCCCCTACTTCTAAGGGAGGCATCGCGTCTATTTGAGGTAGCGGCCGGCGTAGTATGGGAGCGAGCGCCCGAAGTTTGGCAAAATCGCAGCGAGACCGTTGATGATAGAGTGCTGACCAACTCCAACGAGGTTACACGGTGAAAGTCAATTTCAAAGACGAGCGCGCGGTAATAATCGACAATTTTCTTCCGGATGAATTGTTTGACCAACTCGCTACTCTTCTCGAATTCGAGAGTTACGAGTTCGTCAACGGCATCCGGTGGAACCGTGTTTTTCGTTTGTTGGATGGGCGTCCGCTGGCGGGACGAGATTTCTTACACTGCGGATCTCAGCCGCTAACGCATTGTGAAGGCAGTAGGCGCCGACTACTAATTTTGCCGAGCGGGACGGTCATCGACGAGGTCTTATCACGCCTTTCTGAGTTACCACATGATCATGATGACTTCTTTCATCCGTATCGACCTGAACCTAATTACGTGGGCGCGCGGCCTTGGATATATCCTACTGGCACAGGCCTCTCCTGGCATGATGATAGAGCGACACGTGTACCAGGATTTATTTTGTACTGTCATCCCGAATGGTCCGCATCCTGGGGAGGTGAGTTGCTTGTTGCGGATTCCGATTGCACAGAAATTCCACGCAGACTTCATTGGAATCCGATGCGCGACGTAGAAACGGCTTTGCCATACGGAATGAGTGCAGATGTCGAAATTAGCGCACATCTAATGCAGTCATGTCCTGGCCTGTTCGTGCTTCCAGCGCCAAACCGCCTTGTGATTCTTCAGCCGGGTGTAATGCACGCGATCAAGAGGGTCGAAACAGCTGCGGGCGAACGATCAAGGCGTTCGCTCAGCGGTCAGTTCATGGATATGGAAGCCGCCATTAGGTACTACACAGCGCAAGGCGACAAACTGCGCGTTGATTCGACGAAATTCTTGTAGGTGATGGCAGGTTGTTCATCGTACTTCAACAGCTCGTCCTTCAAAGTAGAAGAACGCAACTACGGGATATGTCGGAACTCGGGAATTCAATTAGTGGCAGCTTGCAGGGAATTGCTTCTCGTACTGTTCAAGTGGCTTCATTCCGAGCGCCTTCCTTCGCTCGTTTACGCGTGAAGGTCCTTCAAGTCCGTTTGGCACGTAGTGCCCCCCCACACATGAAAGCTGGGTCCCGTACCGTTGTGTCCCGCTAATCTTCAATGAGACTCGATCTGAAAGTAGCGCATAGCTTTGAGGCGCTACTTCATTCGTTGCGATCAATGGGCCGATGAGACGCAAGACCTGGAGCTGAAACACAGGGTCGTCATCAGCATGTTGAACCAAAAGCCAAGCGTCTTCGCTCGCGTCTTGTCCCACTGAACTGATCGAAGGCCAACCGCTGTTCGCAATTATTTGTTTAATCAACCGAGTGTTTTCGTGATCGCGTTGGGAAATTTCGCTCCACAGCAGAACATCAAAAACTAAACTAACTTTGTCTGCTGTGGGCGCGGTGGTGTCGCGGAGCGGGATTTTCCAATGCAGACCTGACCGTAACACTTGTTCTCCAACCACAGCGGCTCTAAGCCTGTCACGCAGCGGCGCATCGTTGGACACACGCGTGACATCTTCCGCTGCTTTGCATGCGGCTAAATACGCAGAAAACAGAAAGCGAGCTTCAACAAAAGTTGCTTGAAATTCGCTCCAAGTCTTGAAATTACCTGCTGCATCATCGGCGTTATCTATCAAGGCGGAAATATCATCGGTGTATCGACGCTGGTCAACAACGGCAGTCTGGCTCACCCCCACTTTCTGCAAATCCTTTTCGATTGCTGCTGTTCGTTTTGCGACCTGCTGATCTGACCAGTTTTTGAGCGCGCGCCATTCCAATTGTTCCTTCTCCGGGGAGTCGGGAAAACGGCCGCGCAGCCACGAGAAGTCCTCTGTTGTAAGTTTGACCTCTGGTGTCGCAAGAGTTGAAGAGGCTTGAGCCGCCGTTCCGCCCACGCAACAGAGCCCCGAAACTAAAAAAACGGCACTAGCGAGAACTGCGTTTATCTTGCTCATAAACTTATCTTTGATTTCCTAATTTCTGGCCCGATTCGATCTCGTTACTGCAGCAACAGCGGAGAAGGGCACCCAGGACGCACGGGTAGGCGGAAATTCAAGGCCTTGCATTGCCCCCTCCGGGAGTGATGGAAGCGATGAATCCGTACTTTTGTGTCGCAATGGCATAGAATTGACGGCTGCCGCATCATCGGGGCGCCACGGCAAGGATGTCAATGGGGCCGCCCTTTGTCGCACGAAGGTTCTGACGCTCTTAGTCGAAGGCATGAGCCTTCGTGCCACGGCCCGCGCGGCTGATATTTCGTACAACACGGTTTGCAAGCTGGCGGCAGAAGCGGGGCGGGTTTGCGCTGATTGTCAAGACAAGGTGCTTCGTGATCTTCCGGTGCAAGCGCCTTCAGCTCGATGAAATTTGGAGTTTCGTTTACGCAAAAAAGCGAACGTCAAAAAGGCGAAATCTGCCCCGGAAGATGCTGGCGACGTGTGGACGTGGGTTGCGATTGATGCGGACGCAAAATTAGTTCCGTCATGGCGCGTGGGTGACCGGACGGCAGACACCGCAGAGGTTTTCATTCGCGATCTTGAGAACCGCCTTCGCAATCGCGTTCAGATAACAACGGACGGTCACAAGCCATACCTCGCCGCGATTGAAGATGCCTTTGGCGCGGGTGTCGATTACGCGATGTTGGTGAAAGTGTACGGGCCAGCGCCGGAAGGGACGCGCCGCTACTCCCCGCCAGAATGCCTTGGAGCGATCAAGCATCGGATTATGGGCAGCCCTGACCCGAAGCACGTTTCGACTAGCTTTGCCGAGCGGCAAAATCTCACAATGCGTATGAGCATTTGTCGCTTTACTCGCCTCACAAACGCCTTCTCGAAAAAGCTTGAGAACCACGCTCTTTCGGTTGCTCCGCACTACTTCAACTACAACTTCTGCCGTATCCACAAAACGCTTCGCGTGACGCCTGCAATGGCCGCTGGCGTCGCGAATCGTGTTATGGATATGAGTGATCTGGCCGCGCTGATCGCCGCTCAGGAAGCTCCTGTCGCGAAGCGGGGGCCATACAAAAAAAGCAGCATAGAAGATGTTTGAAGGAACCCGCCAAACTATCGAGTTAAGGTTTATGCTTTGGCGAAAACATCGTACCCAGGGAAGTTTTCTCGAAAAAAGTGGAGCTTTTCCTGACGAGGAGGAGCCCGGCCTTCAAGAAATAGAAGAGAGCGTTCTGTGGTTGCGAACCCAAATTCTTGTGCGCCAAGCCGACAAATATCTTGTGCATGTACCGGGTCGCATTGGTGTTGGTAATGGCGTCCAATATCCTTGGAAGGTATTGAAAACTAAACTTGGCAGTTTTGCCCTGAGCCAAGATGCTCTGGCAGGCTGTTGAAAAACCCCCTAGCAGATTTGGCTGTTTGATGATTCCTTCGGTGCAGTTGCGCCGAGGGAGTAAGCGATGCGCGGCACGGACGAACGCTCTGGCTCGCTGTTTTCATATGTCGATCTGGAGGAGCGGATTCCGAAAAGCCATCCGCTGCGGGCGATCCGCGAGATTGCCAACGCCGCGCTGTCGGAGCTGAGCGCGGATTTTGCGGCGCTGTATGCGCCACTGGGCCGGCCGTCGATTGCGCCCGAGAAGTTGCTGCGCGCCTCATTGCTGCAAGCCTTTTATACGATCCGTTCGGAACGGCAGTTGATGGAGCGGCTGGAGTTCGATCTCTTGTTCCGCTGGTTCGTGGGGCTCGGCATCGACGATGCGGTGTGGGATCACTCGGTGTTCTCGAAGAACCGCGACCGGCTGCTTGAGGGCGAGATCGCCGCCAAGTTCATGGCGGCGGTCCTGACGCAGCCCAAGGTCAAGCAGCTCCTGTCCACGGAACACTTCTCGGTCGATGGCACATTGGTGGAAGCCTGGGCCAGCATGAAGAGCCTCAAGCCAAAGGATGGGGACGCAGGCAACGAACCGCCGGCGAGCGGCGGACGCAACGAAGAGGTCGACTTCCGCGGTGAGAAGCGAAGCAACCAGACCCATGTCTCGGCCACCGATCCTGACGCGATGCTCTACCGCAAGGGCTCGGGCATGGAAGCCAGGCTCTGCTTCATCGGCCACGCGCTGATGGAGAACCGCCACGGCCTCTTCATCGACACGCGACTGACCCGCGTCTCGGGCTGGCTCAAAAAGCTGGAGCGGGCTCCTTCCCCGCCAGACGGAGCTTCTTCACCAGCAACTCTGCCTCAGCGTGTTCCGCCACAGTGCGGTCGTCTTCCGACAGAAGCTGCCTCAATCCGCGAAGGGCCAATCCGACGCTTGCTGGTTGCCGCCAAATGTCCTTTTCCGATGCAAACAGGCGTGCGGCGACAAGCCGGTAGTCGGTTGCTCGCGCGGCGCTTCGTCCTTGAGAACCGCTTCATCCACATGCGCGGGCACGATATCCGGCCTGAAACGGGACTTGTGATACGGCTAGCCTTCGACGCGAAACGCGAGTTGGTCCAGATCGTCGCTGGGGAGCATGACACGCGCACCGTGCCGAATTGGCCTCACGAGCGTATGCGCGAGCAGCTTTTCTTCGGTCTCGCTTCGGCTCAGCCGAGTCGACGCCCAACGCTCGAACCAATGTTCAGCGATCTTGGCGGTGCTCGCCTGTGGCTCCTCCAATGAGAATAGGTAGCTCGGGGTCTCATCTAGCCGGAGCAGGTAACGTGCCGTGTTCGAGACGAGTGGTGCGCCATAGACAACCTTCTCCATTCCGTGTTCGAGCATCTCGTCCGAACTGATCCCGAGTGCATTCAGGCCGTCGCGGAGTGACCGGAGTTTTGGACTTGTGCCTTCGCCGAATACATTGTTCACCCGGCGACCGTTTGTCATACTCGACACGAACTTTTCAATCGCCGCCTTCGTGTCGCGTCCGAACTGAAAGGTCCCGACGCCCGATGTGCGCCTACGCTCAGGGCTCGTGAGATACCGATAGCGAACCGTCTCGCCTTTAGGACCACCAACGATTTCACATGGGTAAGATGTTCGGTCATATTGGTTCGGGCGCTCACCATAGAGGCTCGTGGTCCCGATAAAAACGAGATTTGCCGGACGCACAATTGCGCGGCCGGCCATTGAGGACGCAATAATGCTCGGGAGAGATTGATATCGACGCCTATATTCGAGAACAACTTCTGGGCTCGTTGCGAGCATCGCAACCAATTTCCCGCCCAGGATCGCGTTGTACGGTGGCACTGCGCCACATACCGTGAGATCGGCGATCTCTGTTCCGACCGTCATGGAGCGGGCGAGCCGCACGACTTTCAAAAACGCCGTCCGTCCCACGCCCGAGGCAAGTAATGCGTCAAGGCGCTTCATCTTCGACGCCCCGTCGTACGCAGCCTGGATCNNATGTGTATAAGAGACAGTCCCACGCCCGAGGCAAGTAATGCGTCAAGGCGCTTCATCTTCGACGCCCCGTCGTACGCAGCCTGGATCGTATTCCGGGTTTCGAGGAGCGAAGCGATCTCGCGAGCGCGTTTGTGAACGAACAGCGGAGATCGCGCATATCGTAGCCAATCGGCTGCCGTGACGCCAGAAGCATCACCGCTCGCTTTGTTGAGCTTCGCCTCGGCCCTGGAGTAGTGCTGCTCTCGTGCCTTCGCCGCATACTTCTGCAAGCGCGCGATGACCTGCTCCGGCACGTACTTGGGCAACCTCGGAGGTAGCAATTCCTTTTCCAATAAGTCCTGCCGATAGAGAGTCTTGAGCGCCTTATCAATTGTCTCCAGAGCCCACTCAGCATATTCGGGGCTAGAGTTCTTCTGGCACTCCGCAACGATCTCTTCGCCGAGCCAACCAATGAATCGGTCTCTTGCATCGAGTTGCACGGCAGCACTGCTAATCGCACCAATCCCGATCACAGGATGGTTTGGCGCAGCCCCGTCCCGAACGAGAAATAGCATGCTACGACCGGGAATACTCTCGTAGGGATTGCTCCAGGTATGCCGGAAGTAGCGCCAGATATCTTGGAGGGGAAATCCAGTGAGCGCGCAGTTCGGCGCTGAGTGGACGAATTGGAGGTAGGGTTGGACGAGATCAGCTAGAGTCTTCCCGGATGTCCGCGAGACAGCGCCAGCGATCTCATATTGCAGATGACGCCCGTCGCGCATGAGCGAGAAGATTGAGTGCCGGCCAGTGCTTGCGAGTACGCCGCGCTCCATGCGCTCGATGAATGCGCGTGTCGCGGGTTGTCTGAGTTGCGCATCGCGCGCCATCTGAAAGCGGCGACGTTTATGGGTGCGGACCTCTTCGTCATCATCTGTCGGACGGTGAGCGATAAAGCGCTGCCTCCGCGTGACCTTTATCAGCCAACCTTGATCGATCAGGTCGGCAATCACTGCGGCTGAGGCAACGAGCGCGAATTTATCCTTCGTCTTCAACTTTTCCGCGTGAGCAATCAGGCGGCTCCGGAGTCGAAGCCGTTGCGACCTGATATCCGTGAGATCGGAGCCAGGGATTGTTAGGTCGGATACGAACTTCGCGAGTAGCCGCTTGGACGTCGCCGCTGTGACTGCCGTTGGTGTTATATCAATCGCGCTCAATCATGTCTTCCTAAGAGCGCAAGAGGGCGTCCAGCACCTCACTCCACTCTTTGCGAAACTTCGCGAGTGTTTTGCGTTCGTCCTTGCTAGTGAAAATCGCTTCCGCACGCGTTGCAGCGAGAAGCATGAGATTAACGATATGCGATGTCCTCGCAGCGTCGAGACCGTTCTGATTCACCAGTGGCTCGTAGAATTTGCGGTAAAACAAGTGGTCGGAGTTCAGCACCGCAACCAAAACGCGATCCGAGATCACCGGCTGGAAGAATGGACCGCTCTCTTGTTCGTCGGTAACGATTAGATATTTTGTGGCGCCGCTCTTCTCCGTTAGGGCATCTCGTACTCTCGCATGGCGATCTGCAAGTTCAGCCAGCGCTTTCCTTTCATTGGCTTGAGCACTGGCCTTGGAGAGCGGTCGCAGTCGGTCATGGCGTTTAGAGGCTAGCTTCTCTGCCTCTACGCCCGTTTTATCGGCCTTCAGATTCAAGTGCTTCTGGCGGACTCGCGAATTGAGCGCTTTAGCAGTATCCTCGATGATTGGTTGAAGCGCTTCGACCAAATAGTCCTTCGGCCTGATCTGCTGCTTGGTATGCGTGATGCCGAATGCATCATCGAGGTCGGGATTGAATCTAACCTCGCAGCGCCACCAGTCGTCATAGTTCTCGCGCCGCTTCGCGCCCATGAAGAACCACCCGAAATCAACTTCTCTCTGGCTCCGCACCATCGAAACACCAGCACCATTTGCGATCCCTCGCAGACGTTTTTCGTCGTTGGAGAGTTCGTGCCATTCCGCAACAGGCAGTTCGGTGAAGATTATCTCCACTTCGCTGGCCGGACTTCTGGGGTCTGCGGGTTCGGTCGTGACCTCGACGGTGATAGCTTCCTGAAACTGTTTCGCAACCCCATCATCAAACGTGGCCCGAAGGAATGTAGGATCAACTGGCTCTATGTGTTTCCCGTTCAGGGCTATGAGCGTCCCCCTCCAAAGGAAATGACGAAAGATGCGTCCGAGCCCCGCATGAAGCCGCTTCTCAATCGTCGAAACGCGGCGGTGATCCAGACGATCACACCGGCTCCAGAGAACCAGCGTGCCCGACTTCTTGCCCTTGGCGTAAGTCGGCAGGGCATGACGCATCGGTTTTGGAATCGCTGAAAGCGTGCCTAACACGATCTGATCAACATCGAGGTAGCTTGTGATCGGGGGCTCGGCATCTTGCCATGTAAACACATCTACGCGGCGCGCCTGGCTCAGAGAGGCATTCGGAAGTCCCATTCCGAACCGCCCCAGTCCTTGCCGGCTGTTAAACCGAGTAGTGCCGCCAAACCGGAGCGCCTCGGTAAGCGTTTCGGCGTCCATGCCCGTGCCGTCGTCGAGGACGGCTACTTCGAAATCGTCTCCCTCCGCTGTCTTGCGGATATGAATGTCGATGCGCCTAGCACAGGCCTCCAGGGCGTTATCCACGAGTTCGGCGATGGCGCTGACGGTGCCTTTGTAGCCGGAATCCCGCGTGGATTGGATGAACCTGTCCAGGGCAATGATCGAAGTGTCCGGGGCGGAACCGGGGGTGCTACCCCTTTTGAATGCAGCTACCTTCGACATTTCTTATTTCCCAGTTTGTCCCTGACGATGATCCGTTAACCGATACCGGAATCCCGGGGCGCCGTCAGCTCTTTTTGCTGAGCAAGATGCCCGATTGGTGTGAATCCTCTGGAAAACGGTGATTGGGTCGCTCGCAATCGGGCTTTTCGACCTCGGAAGCGGCCTTGGGCCCTGTCGTTCGTGGGCGATCCCACCCGGAAACAGGTCGCGCTCGGCAAAATTGCAGGGGGAGGTCAGCGCCCTGGCGCACACCTTGCAAATTTCCTGGCCATATAGTCTTTACCACCCACCCGGTGCTGCCAAGTGCAGCCAAGCCAACTGGAGACTGAAATGACCGACCGCCTCCTTACCGAGGTTGAGCGCCAGCAGAAGTATTTGGCGCGGCTCCCCGACCAATACACCTACCCCCTTTTCAATGCCCGCCAGGCGCTCGAATCACAGCGCCGCAGCGGCTATCGCAGCACAGCATCTGCTGCCCGCGAGATCGTCGATAATGCGCTGGAGGCCGGTGCTAAGCGCATTGACATCATCTTCGAGCGTCCGAAACAATTGAAGTCGCGCGAACGTAAGGAATCCATCTTTGCGGTCGCCTTCATAGACAATGGTTCCGGGATGCTTCCGCAGATGGCGCGTTACGCGCTGAGTTGGGGTGCCGGAACGCACTTCGACGACCCGGACTTCATCGGGAAGTTCGGCTTCGGCCTTCCGAATGCTTCGATCAATCAAACGCGTTTGGTCGAGGTCTACACGAAGACCGCCGAAGCGAAGGCAATCACAAAGGCCACTCTCGACATTCAGCATGTCCAGCAGTTCGACGTTCAGACTATCGATGAACCTGTCGAAGCCGACCTGCCGGAATTCGTCCAGCGTTATCTCAAGGACAAGGGGCGGCCCTTTGACCACGGCACTGTCGTCGTCTGGGTCAAGCCGGATCGCCTGAGCTTTCGCAGTCCCGCCAACATGCGCGAACACCTCGTCGATGATTTCGGTGTGACCTATCGCTATCTGCTTCGTGACATCGAGCTATATGTCGAGCAGACCCGCATTGAGCCCACCGATCCGCTTTTCCTCGATCCGGCGGCACGCCTGTTCGTCCCCACCGAACAGGGCGGCGCGATGCTCACGCTCGATAAGCAAATCGCCGTGAAGTATGAGCGCGACGAAGACACGGGCACACTCCACCTCCACAAGATCGAAGACATCAGCGAACTCGATCCGAAGAACCCGAATATCGTGGCCTCGGGTGTCATTCACATCCGCGTCAGTCGCTTCCCAAAGGGGTTTGCAGCGGAGGGCAAGGACGACTCCCCCGATGCGCACAAGCGCCTAGACATTCGCAAGTCGCGCCGTGGCATGTCCTTCGTGCGCGCCAATCGCGAGATCGAAACAGTCGATGTCTTTCCGAAGTCGGCCCGCGACGTAGCGAAGGGTCTCGGCGATTGGCCTGCGCTCCAGACCTACGCATACCATTGGGGCGTCGAGGTCCGCTTCGATCCTAAGCTGGACGACGTGTTTGGCATCACAAACGACAAACAGACTGTTCGCCCTGTCGAGGATTTCTGGCGCGTCCTAGTCGGAGAGAAGATCGACCGTCAGTTGCAGTTCGAGAATGCCGAGCAAAAGAAACTCCGGAAGAAGGTCGATAAGCCAGAAGCGAAGCCGAGCGAAGACCCCAGCCCTGCCGAAAAAGCAGCGGCGGCGGCGGACACTGCCGATGGCAAGCGTCCACGTCCGTCTGAACACGACAAGCCGGAGGCTCGCGAAGACCTCGACAAGGAAGCCGCATCTCGTGTCGGCGTGACGGCGAAGGACATCGATGAAGCACGCGCCGCCATCGACCACGAGACCAAGCGCCGCCCCTACAAGATCGACTTCTTCGACGATGTACGCGCTCCATTCTACGAGACGGAATGGGAGCATGGCTCCCGCGTGGTGGTGAAGATCAACCGCGCACACCCCTTCTTCACGACCCTGTACGCGCGGTTCCTGACACCCGAGGCGGATCGCCAAGCGAAGGAGGCAGTGGATGTCCTGCTGATCGCGCTGGCTCGTGCCGAACTGACCGTCGATGACGAGCAGGCGGCGACGTTCTATCTGGCGCAGCGCGAGCGCGTTTGGAGTCCGTTCTTGAACGACGCGTTGCGCGTGCTTGCCCAAACGTTGCAGCCTGACGACGAAGAAGAGACGGAGCCGGTGAAGGCGGCAGCATAGTAGCGTTCATGGCACCGGTGCCTCGGCGGCTCCGGTCCCGTTCTTTCATTCAAACCGAGGAGATTTTCAGCATCAGCCGCTCAAAAGTCCGGGCGACTGGCCATTGGTGAGTATGCGATAGGCAGAGCAGGCGCGGCCAAGAGCCGCCAAGTCCCCCTGGGTCACTGCAATGTCCTTCCCGCATGAAGGTCAAAGCAGTTACCCAAGGAGACATATGCAATGTCAGCACCCGACGACTACAATTTGAATCAAACCCTTGCTTCCTTCATGGCCGGCGACAGCCCCGCAGGCCGGGTTCTCTTCATCAAGGCGAAGAAGTTCATCCTCGCCCTCATCCGCGCCCGTGCTTCCGACCTCCGCAACGACCACGGCGACATCCTCGACGAGGTCTTCATCCTCATGATGGAAGCGCCGACACGCTATGACCCGCAGCGCGGTTCGGCGCGCTCGTTCATCACTACCGTACTGGTGCCGGAGGCGATCCGTCGCGTGCGCGCAAAATCGGCTCGTCCCGGCAGCAAGACGCGCCGGGAGGCTGTCAAGAATATCATGGGCCCGACATTCCCGATGCCCGACCCCCTCCCCAATCCCGAGGCCATACCCAGTGCCGGATACGGCTCGCCGCAGGCGATTGAGGCTGCATGTGATGCCCACGCGATCTTGATGCGGGCAACGCCCCCGATGCGCCTCATCGTCGGCGGCCTGATGGACGGTAAGACCCAACTTGAGATCGGCGGCGAGTTGAAGATGGACAGGTTCAGGGTCGCCCGTAGGATCGCAGGCTTGCAGCGCCAGTTTGCAGCGGTCGCGTAAGGGAACGCCATGACTAAATCCCTGCTTGACGCCATCACCAAATCCCGCGACCGCAAGTGGCTCGACAGTTGTCGCGCACACAACTTCAAGCTCGGCAACAAAGATGTTGTTGCCGCGATAGATCAGCGCCTTCGCGATCTCAATTTGAATGACGCCCTCAGGCGGTATATACCGACGCGAACACCATTGAGAAACGTGTACGGGAGTCCGTGCGAGTCTATCGAGAGTTACTCCGGCACAAGCATGGCAGGGGGCAGGCGGCGGGATATACGGAGAGAGAGATACGTGATTATGGCGAGCGGGAGGCGATCATTCGCACGATCAGCAGGGGCAAGAAGACGGAGGGCCTCAAGTTGCTAGCGCAACATGACCGGCTGGACTGCGCCTACGAGCAAATTGCGTTGGACCATGCTGACGAACTGCCCGATGACGTGGTAGAACAAGCCCGCCAGACGCTCGTCGATTTCACGGCATCTCGCATGTAGTGGTCGTCCAGAGCGCGGCACGCAAATGGCACGCAACCTCGTTTAAGTCCTTGATTCTCCGTTGAAGCAAATTCAACCTGATTGAGGTCACGGCCGAGCTGGGCTGCGGCTTTTTTGGTGGGTTTTGGCCGCTCATAACGGTCTGGTCGCAGGTTCGAGTCCTGCCGGGCCCACCAATTTCGCTCAAAAGTGCGAACGCCCCCTGATGGGGGCGTTTTGTCCGAAAAATCGCGGTTTAGGCTCTCAGTGATGGTCGATTTCGCGGCCATAATATCGATCTTGTCTCGTCCCACCGCGACCTGCGCGATCAATGACTGAAGGTAGCGCTTCTTAATTGCGGGCGGAGCTTCGGATAGTCGTCTCCGGAACGTCTTAACAGCCTGCTTAGCCTGATCGAGGCTAATTGGACGGATCGCCTGCTCCGCGAGCTTTGATTGACTCTCGATTAGATGCGAAACATGTCCGCGTTCTTGCCTCAGCTCCTTCGTTCGCTGTCGGATCATTTCAGCGTCACCGGTAGAAGAGCTTTTCGTATTCTTCAAACGTCATGGCATGGCCTTCTAGGCGGGGACCTTGAGTTCTGCTCGCCCGAGTCGAATCGCGATAGAATAGCGGTGTGCCTCGTTTGCCGTATGCACGGGCCAGATTCACCTAAGTATTTGTATGGACGCGAATATTCTCATCCAGGCCGTCGAAAAGGCCATCGCAGGGGGCGCCGTCGCGGCCCCGGCGCAGGATTTTTTAGGCCCAGATGCGAGCTTTGTCCGAACTCAAACTGATGTGGGTATCGAGGCGGCGAATTTCGATGCCTACGTTGCCGATCTCAAACAAGACCCCGGAATGGCTGCATTCGACGGCACCTTCGCCAACGTCCCCCACGGCGGAGGTGTGAGCGTCGGATTGCCGAACATCGCGCGCGTTTTGCTCGCACGAGCAATCGTGACTCAAGATGTCGCTGGGACCGTAAAGGCGTTTATCGAGGCGATCCGCGCGAATGAGACTGAAGCGATTGCGGTCATGGGGATCGCGGGCGTCACGACCGATGTCCCGATCCAGTTAGGCCCGGATGTTCGCCTCATTCCCATGGCGGACGTGCCCCAGTCGATGCAGCGCGGGATCGCGTTGGGGCAAGGGCCGTTCAATGCAATGGGACCGCGCTTCGCTATCCCGTATGCGCTCGTGACGCGATTCAAATTCGGCCCGGTATTCTATCGCCCCAAGAGCCCACAGCCACCCGAGGATATGGCTGCACGCGTTCCAACCGACGCTGCCCAGATGTTACTCGCGGAAGCGTTCGATCTTCTTGCGGTCATGGGTGTCCATCCCCACTACCATATGTTCTGGGTTCAATCGGACAACTGGTTTCTCTCAGCGGGAATGAGTGGTGGATGGCAGTTCTCTCAATCTGGAGAACATTGGGGACGCGACGCGAGCATATCCCGAGGTGATGCAGAGGCGCTTGCCGCGTCCTATTTCGCGCTCGATCCACAGAAGCGGAATAGGGTCTTGCGGATTCCGCTGGATCGCCTTGGGCGCGCAGGACGCGAAGGTGACTTCGCTGACCGCGCAATCGATCTAGGCATCGCGCTGGAATCTCTCCTTCTCGGCGACAACGATCCGGGAGAGTTGAGCTTCCGGCTTAGCATCCGGGGTGCGTGGCTGATCGGCAACGATGAAGCGGAACGGTTGGAGATTCAGAAGTCGCTGAAAAAGCTCTATGAGTTGCGCTCCCGCGCGGTTCATTCGGGCACCATCGAACGTAGCTCGAAGACCGGCACGACCATCGCCCGTGCAACTGAGATTTCCAAATTACTTATTAGGAAAGCAATCGAGCTAAAGTGTATGATCGATTGGCAGCGTCTCATTGTCGGCGGTCCACCGGGGGCGCCCTCATGACACATTGTGAGTGTTAGGTGGCTAGCCTCTTGGATACTCCGGCTGCGCGTGAATGGGTTGAAGCTGCTCGCCGCCGTCACTCGCAGGGAGTTTTTGGACAAATTGTTTCGGCTGTGATCTGGTCAGACGTGCGAGGTGCGGACGGAGAACTTTTGGTTCCGGTCGATCCTGTTGCGCTGGCACGGAAGATCAATGACAGCCCGCACATTTTGCTCCACGGGCATGATCCCGGTCGTCCGAAGGGACAGGTTCTGGAAGCTGCTTTGTTCGAGACAGCTAGTGGGGAGCAGTTCGTTGCCGCGATCCTCGGCTATTACGCGGAAGGGGATGTCCTGGATTTCTCGAAGCTCGACGTTGATCCCGCTGAGTCAGTACCGCCTCCGGCACGATTGCCGGTGCTTCCAGAGGGCGGCTGGATTCAAGTTGCGACCGATCCGAGAGAGGTGGACACGGCTTGGCTCGCAAGTATTTCTCAAGATGCGCCGCTGCCGATAAGGCAGACTGACCTCTCGCACAATGCGGCGGACGCCACTCATGAATTGATCCGGATCGGCTTGATCTATCTCGCCGTTGTCTGGGCGCCGTTCATAACCTCGATAGCATCGGAAGCAGGCAAGGACACCTATGCCGGAATCCATAAGTGGGTGCGAAAACTGCTCGGCAGGTTGTCAGATCGCGACAACCCCGTGCTCGACATCCACACCCATCAAGACGGGTGTCAGGTTTCGTTTCTCTTTCGTGGTAAGGACGTGAAGGTCCACTATGCGGCGCACGATCTCCTTCCCGCTGCGGCGGCCCAAGCTGCTGCGTTGATCGCGAAGCTCAAACACCGAGGCTTGCCCCCGAGACAGCTTGTGTATGAGTTCAATTCAGGAGCGTCGATCTGGTATCCCTCATACGTGGTCCTACACGACAACCGGATCATCACGGACAACACAGCCCTCATAGCGATTGAGCAACTCCCAACCAGTCTGAGCCTCGGATTGAGCCGAGGGGATGTGCTTACGCCCGTGGTTCGGTCGATTGCCGAAGAGACGGAAGAATAGGGAACCTGATTCCGGTTATTCTCCGTGGCTGCACCGGCTCGCTCAATGTCTTAGCACGCCTAACAGCGCACGATCAATCTTCGGAAGTTCGGCAGCCATCTTACACTTTCAGGTTCTCGGCGTAGGATTGACCAATGGTGAAACTGATTTTGACACATCTCTTTGGACCGTTCGAGGCCGAGCTACGCGCGGCTTTCGAGCGTGCGAAAACAGCGGCAGGAGAATCCGCTACGGATGTTACGTTGGAGATCGCGGATCGCGCGCTCGATGGAAAGATCAACGCGGAATTCGCGGCGCTTCCGGACGCACGTCGAATACGCGTGACTTGGAATGGGATAGCGAGCTTGTGGGCATCGTCTCAGGGGTTTGCTCGCCTGAGCAGGCGCATGTTTGATGGCACCAGGGCGAAACTAGAGCGCCTCGAAATTCCTGCGGGCTCGGAACTTGAAAGAGGTCTATTTCTGCTGGAGCTATCGCGGCGACTTTCGAAAAGCGACTTACGCTTTGGAGCAAATAGTGAGCCGGAGTGGATGCCCTGGGCTCCGCGCCCGGAAGCGAATGCGAACAATGAAGATGATTTAACTGGCAACCGGTTCTTGCTTGGGGCTTTCGCTTGGATACTCCGGCATGAACTCGCCCATATCGTGCTAGGTCATGGCGCGCCGGAGGTAGGCGAAACCACTACGCTGGGATACGAGCAACAGGCGGATGCCAAAGCGACTGAGTGGCTTAAAGGCCCGCTCGAAAGTGACCCGGCCCGACTTCCTGGGCAAAACCCCGCGAAGGAAGAGCTTGAGCTTGAGGCACGGGGAATCTTCATGGGGATTGCGATCCTCTGGATCGGCCTCTATGAGAAGCATGTGGGTATCCGCGCCGTAACGCACCCACCAGTAGCTGAACGACTCTTCGAGTGTTTTGATCGTCTTGGGTTGGCGCGAGATAGCGCGGCGGCAGAGATCATCGCTCATTCGATCCAAGTCTGGATCGACCCACAAGGGGGGTGGTCCAACCCCGAAACGCCCTTCCAAAACTCGTCGGAATTTCTGACCGAGGCGGCGATCAAGCTACAGCGATACATGGCCGGATAGGCTTTTGATTCCGGTTATATTCGTGGCTCATCCTTCTCGCGGAAGCTGGAGAGTGTGGACGAGCTCAATAGGGCGCATCGGTTTGCCCTTTGCCGCGAGGACTTCGCGTATACGGGCAGTTAGAGTGCCTTCGCGAAAACCCGGAGGATTCCTGGTAGAATTGGACCTGGGAACGGATATGAAGAGGTTCGCTTTTTCATCCCGCCGGGCCCACCAATTTATTTTCAGCAGCGGGAGCCGGAATATCCCATATTGGGTATTTGCGGGCCGTTTGGTACCGAAGACCGAGATCAAGCGGCTGCAATCGCGACCGGCTGCTTCTGGCCGGCGCATCTGATAATTTCGACTTATGTCCGTGGAGCGGCGTACACGCGTTTTGGCGATTCTGTTCGATTGCGACGGTGTGCTCGCAGATTCCGAAGTGCTTGCGCATGAAATTGAAACTCGTGTGCTCGCGGAAATCGGTCTCGCTTACGATAATGCGGAGTTTCGCGAGCGCTTCACGGGATTGAGCTACCCGGCGTTCTTCGAGGCGCTGGAAAGGGACGGCCTGACGCGACTTGGACGCTCCATACGCGCCGAAATCGAACCCGCGATGCACGCGCGCTATCTCGCCGCCATGCAGGAGCAGCTGCAAGAAGTGCCGGGGGCGCTTTCCTGTATATCACGTCTTCGGCACAAGAAGGCGATCGCCAGCTCCAGCACGAGCCAAGCGCTTGAACTCAAACTGCGCAAACTGCAGATGTGGGACCATTTTGCACCACACATTTACTGTGCAGAGCATGTGGCACGCTCAAAACCCGCGCCGGACATTTTCCTGCACGCCGCCGCAGCTCTGGCGGTCCGGCCAGAAGAATGTCTGGTCCTCGAAGATAGTGTGAATGGCATCGCCGCGGCAGTCGGGGCAGGCATGCGCGTATGGGGCTTTCGCGGCGGCGGACATATGGACGAAGCCGGCGGCAAACGATTGATCGCCACCGGGGCCGAGCGACTTATTGCGGACTGGACGGAAGCAGCGGCACTCATCCGGGCACTGGAATGACGGAACGCGGGCGCTAATCTCTTGCGCGCACGCTTGGCCGATGCTTCGCTCGGCCCTATTCACTCGCGTCCGGCTACCATGAATGTCTTTTCGCTGCTCGACAGAACTGCGCGCCGATACGCCGCGCAACCGGCAATTTTTCGCGGTGAAAAACTGATTTGCGACTGGGCGGCTTTGCATGACCGCGCGCTGCGTCTTGCCGCGAGCTTGCGGGCGGAGATGCCGTCGGGTGCGCGCATCGCGGTGGTGGCGAAGAACTGTCCGGAGTATCCGGAAATTCTGTTCGCCATCTGGGCGGCGGGGCTCGTTGCGGTTCCGGTCAATGTGAAGCTGCATCCGCGCGAAATCGCGCAAATCCTGAAAGACGCCGGCGCGAGCTTTGTCTTCATCAGCGGTGATTCGGCCATTTTACAGCAAGCGCTCGACCCTGAAGAGCACTCCTGCCGCTTCGTCGGGATCGCGTCGGCCGAATACGTGGGCCTGCTGAACCTGGAGACAGCGCAACCCGCGGACACTTCGCCGGATGCGCTCGCCTGGCTGTTCTACACCAGCGGCACCACCGGAAGATCAAAGGGTGCGATGCTGACCCATCGCAACCTGATGTCGATGACGATCGCGCATCTGGCCGATTTCGAATCGCTCCGCCCGGAGGACGGCATCCTGCATGCCGCGCCGCTGTCGCACGGCTCCGGGCTCTATATCCTGCCCTATGTCGCGCGCGGCGCCCGGCAGATCGTTCCCGCCTCCGGCGGTTTCGATCCTGCGGAATTTCTCGACCTGTGCAATGCACACGAGAACGTCGGCGCATTCCTCGCCCCCACCATGGTCCGCCGGCTGCGCATGGAAGCCGAGCGGCAGGGGCGAAGGCCGAAGGGGCTGCGCAGTATCCTTTATGGCGGCGGTCCGATGTATCTCGATGAGATCAAAAAATCGCTCGAGACCTTCGGCCCGGTGTTCCAGCAGCTCTACGGCCAGGGCGAGTCCCCTATGACCATCACCGGGCTCACCCGCGCCGATCATGAAAGCGCGGACGACGCGAAGCTCAGCTCCGTAGGCTGGCCGCGGAGCGGCGTCGAAGTTGCGGTGGTGGACGCAAACGGCAATCCATTATCTGCAGGCGAGATTGGGGAAATCGTTTGCCGCGGGGACGTCGTGATGTCCGGCTACTGGAACAATCCCGGAGCGACTGAGGCAGCGTTCCTCAACGGATGGCTGCTCACCGGCGACATGGGATTCATGGACGCGAGCGGCCGGCTCACGCTGCGCGACCGCTCCAAAGACGTGATCATCTCCGGCGGCACCAACGTCTATCCGCGCGAAATCGAGGACCTGCTGCTGACCTGCCCCGGCGTTGCCCAAGTCAGCGTAATCGGCGCGCGCGATGCCGAATGGGGTGAGATCGTGGTGGCGTTCGTCGTGCGGGACGCAGGAGCCGAGGTGGACGAAGCTGCACTGGACGCGCACTGCCAGTCCTACATCGCGCGCTTCAAGCGGCCGAAGCGTTATGTCTTTGTGACGGAGCTGCCGAAGAACAGTTACGGCAAGGTTCTAAAGCGCGAGCTCGCCGAGCGGCTCAACCGCGAAACCTGAAAATTGCGAGGCTTAGTACGGCCGGTCGCCGCGCGCCCACAGGCGGTACATGGTGCGGAAATATTTCGTATCGTCGTACAGCGTGCCGGTATGCAGCGTACAGCGGTTGTCCCACATGAGCAGGTCGCCAACCTTCCATTTGTGGCGATAAACGAACTGCTCCCGCGTCATGAACTCGACCAATTCATCCACCAGTTCGAGGCCGTCCGGGTTGGGCATGCCGACCACTTCAATGACGGTTCCGGTGGACGGCCACAGCGCCTTGCGTCCATTGGCCGGATGGGTGCGGATCAGCGGGTGAATCACATCCGGATTAGCGCGCTTGATCTCTTCCGGTAACTCGCGCGCGCCGTACTGGCGGGTCGCCATGAAATGCTGATAGCTGTGATGCAGCTTCAGGCTCGAGAGTTGCGCCTGCTTCTCGGGACTCAACGCCTTCCACGCCGCGCAGCCATCGGCGATGAGCGTGTCGGAGCCCTCCGGTGGAACCTCCACCGCGTACAGCATGGTGCACATCACCGGCTCGGCCTTGTAACTGTAATCGGTGTGCCAGCCGACGCCGTCATTGTGCGCGCCGATGGGCTTACCGTTCTCCGTCCGGTTGGACAGAATGTAGACTTTCGGATGACCCGGCAGGGTGAATTCCTTTAACGTGTGATCTTCCGGGTGCCCGAACGACGCAACAAAGGTCTCGAGGTCCTCGGGCGTGAGCTTCTGGTCGCGCAGCAGGATCGCGCCGTGCCGCTGAAACACATCCACGGCCGCTGCGCGGTCGGCCGCCGCCGCTTGGTGCAAATCTACGCCAAAGATCTCGGCGCCGAAGCCGGGCTTCAGTTCCTGAATCTCGAGAGTCGCGACGGACATGAGATGCTCCTCTGGCGCGGGGCACGCTACCGCGGCATACGGGAGCGCGTCTTGCCCCCACGCGACCTGCGCTTTTGCGCCAGCGCTGCGCCTCGCCCCTTCCGGTTCAAAGGCGACACATTCCCGGTGCATGTACGGGCAAGACCGTCTGCGCCCGATGGCTAAGCTTCAACCGGGCGCAAAGGGCCTGAACCGACGATGCCGAACAACCTGCTGACCGATGCGTTTTTTGCCGATCTGGAGAGCTCCGATGGAGACATCCTAAACGCGGAGACGCTGCCGCCTCTCTGCTACACGGATGCGGAATTCTTCAAGTTCGAGCAGGAAGCGGCATTCAATCACGAATGGCTGTGCGTCGGCCGCGAAGCGCAGGTGAAGCAGCCGGGCGACTATTTCACCACCCGGATCGTCGGCGAACCCATCGTGGTGACGCGGGACCGCGCCGGCGAAATCCACGCCATGTCGAGCGTGTGCCAGCACCGCGGCATGCTGGTGGCCGAAGGCGCCGGCAATACGCGCGGATTCGTCTGCCCGTACCATCACTGGGTCTATTCGCTCACCGGCGAGCTGGTGAACGCGCCGGCCATGGACCGCACCTGCGGCTTCGACAAGCGCGCGATAAGGCTTGCGCCCTTCAACGTGGAAATCTGGCAAGGTTTCATCTTCATCAATTTCGATTCCGATGCGGCGCCGCTGGCGCCGCGCCTAGCCGCCGTCTCGTCGGCCATCGCCAATTACCGGATTGCCGAGGCCGAGACTCTCTCTCCCATGACCGGCCGCTTTCCGTGGAACTGGAAGGTGATGTTCGAGAACAACAATGACGGCTATCACGCGAGCAAGCTGCATCGCGGGCCGCTGCACGATTTCGTGCCGAGCGAGCGGGCGGTATTTCCCGATGCCGATCCCACCGATGCCGGCTTCCTCCGCTTCAACGGCACCTTGCATCCCGACGCCAGTTTCAACCCGACCCAACGTGCGGTCCTGCCCGTGTTTCCGCATCTGACGGAGGAAGATCGCGGGCGGATGACGTTCGCCAACATTCCACCGACGCTGTCGCTGGTGATGACCAGCGATCTAGTGATCTATCTCATCCTGCGGCCGTTGACGGTGGACAGCATGGAGCAGGACACCGGCATTCTGGTGGCGCCCGGCGCTCCGCAGGATCCGGCATTCGAGCACCGGCTCGAAATGATCATGACCTCCGCGAAAAAAATCATCGCGCAGGACATGCATGTGGACGAGCGCGTGCAGGAGGGCTTGCGCTCGCGCTATGCCGTGCGCGGCCGCTACTCCTGGCAGGAGGGCGCTCAGGGCCAACTGAACCGCTGGCTGCTGCTGCGCTATCGCCGCGCCTGGAACGCCATCAAGGAGGGAACGGCCCGCCTCCACTGACACCCGTTGCGCCGCGCACGACTTGGCTCAGCTATGGGCCTATAGTGCATCCGGCGACCGGTCAGGAGGCTAGTTGGCGCGGTGAAGGCGTGGCGGTTCAGCACGGATTCATATCCCCCGCGCGAACGCGCGGCGGCATGGGGCGATGCCATGCACCGGCTGGGGCTGCCGGTCGGGGATCTCGCCGAATCCGCACCGCCCGATGCGTCTGTCACCCTCCTCACCTCAGCTTTGGGCATGGAATTCGCGCTGATCGACGCGGGTGCGCAGACCATCAGCGGCCGGCGCACCGATCTACCGGCGGCCGTGTGGCTGGCCGTGCTGCTGAAAGGTGAGGCGTCGCTGCAGGGCGACGGCGCGGAAAGGGAGATGGCGGTTGGCGATATCGCCTATGGCCCCACCGGCCGCGCCGCTACGCTGGTGATGAAAACCTCCTGCCGCCTGCTGTTCATCCGCGTGCCGCGGGTGGCGCTTGATCACCGGCTCGTGTCGGTGCGTGGCCTGAAAATCGGTTTGTTGCAGGCGGAAGGCGGCGTGGTGGAGATCTTTTCCGGGCTGCTGACTGCGACTGCCGACGCCCTGCCGGAACTCACTGAAGATCAGCTGCGGCCGGTAGAACTGGCGCTCACTGAGTTCCTTGCCGCCAGCTTGGCGGAGCTCAGCGCCGGCGACACCGCCGATGCCGGGCTGTCGCCGCATCTGCACCGCATCTGCCAGACCATCGAAACCATGCTTCCGGATACCGAGCTTTCGCTGCGCCGGCTGGCCGCCAAAAGCGGCGTCTCCACGCGCTATATCCAGAAGCTGTTTGCCTCGGCCAAAGACACCTTTAGCCATTATCTGCGTGTGCGTCGCCTCGAACGCTGCCGGATGGATCTTGGCAGCCCGATGCATGCGCGGCTCTCCATTTCCGAGATCTGTTTCCGCTGGGGCTTCAACGACTCGGCGCACTTCAGCCGGGCCTTCCGCAATCAGTATGGCCAGTCACCGCGCGAGTATCGACGCGCGGCCGGCGCTACCGCCGAAGAAAAAGCGCTGGCGTAGACTGCTACACTGGCTTGTCGCCGCCGATGGTGACGCGAAAGCCGGAACGCGTCTGCGGGAAGTAATCCCAGACCGCCAGATGCTGGGTGCAACGGTTGTCCCAGAACGCCACCGAGTGCGGGCGCCAGCGGAAGCGTACGTGAAAATTCGGATTGGTCACGTGCTGGTAAAGAAAGCCGAGTATGGCGTCACTTTCCGCTTTCGGCATGCCGACGATCCGGGTGGTGTAGGAGCCGTTCACGAACAGACCCTTGCGCCCGGTGACCGGATGCGTGCGCACCACGGGGTGGACCGAGCAGGGATATTGCCGGTCGAGATCGGGGAACAGCGGCCGGTACACATGATTCCCGTCGTGCTCGGCTGTCAGCCCTTCGAGATAGGCTTTCATCCGCGACGACAGCGCCTCGTACGCGGCATACATGCTGGCGAACAGCGTATCGCCGCCGGTTTCCGGCACCGTATGCAGATAGAGAATGCTGCCCATCGGCGGGATGGCGTCGCAGGTGAGGTCCGAGTGCCAATCCTCGCCCGCGATGTATTTCGACTGCGCATCGGCGTGGATGGCGACCACCTCGGGATGGTCCGGCAGCCCCGCCACGCTGCTGTGGAAAATGAGCTCGCCGAACGAACGTCCGAAGGCCTTCAGCTGATCATGGGACAATGGTTGGTCGCGAAAGAAAATGACCTGGTGCTCGGCGATCGCGCGCTGCACTTCGGCAAGTTGCTGCCCTGCCGGCGGTCTGCGCAGATCGACACCGCCGATCTCCGCGCCGATTCTCAAGGTCAGCGGGCGGACCTCGATGGTGCCGTAGCCTCCGCCGGTTTCTCGTGAGTCGTGTTGATGAACAAGGTCCATGCCGCCACCACATCTTCCGTCCGGACCACAATCGCGAAATTCAGGTCCAGGCTGCGCAACGTTACATCGTGCAGGGCGGAATCGTAGGACCCGCACGCGTCCCCGGCAAGAAAGACGTGATAGTCGCGGTGAAAGGCATCGCGCACCGTGGAATCCACACAGCACTCGGTCGTCAGTCCACAGATAACCAGCGTGTCGATACCTCCGTCGTTGAGTACTGAATCAAGCAAGGTATCAACAAACGCGCTGTAACGCCGCTTGGTGATCACGAGGTCGCTCGCAGAATCAGGCGCGATAACCAGCTCGGCGCCACGCGTGCCCGTGCGACACAGGGCGAGTGCTTTCTCCGGCTCATCTCCGCGCCGCCTCGCCCGTTCGATCCAGGCCGGCGAATCGTCTTCAGCGCGCGTTTCGAGCCGTATGAATATGACCGAAACACCGACTGCGCGTGCGCTCTCCGCGAGTCGCGCGGCGTTGGCCAGCGCAAGGGGAATGGCGGAAAGATCATGTCCGGCCGATCCCGCAGCCCCATCCGGGTCCGCGAAATCAACTTGCATGTCGATAACGAGCAGCGCCGTGCGCGTCGGCGCGATCCATTCCGGAATCAGCCGCTCAACCATTCACCACTGCGCTCCTTCTGCCACGGTGCGAAACAATCTAGCCGCCCTCGACAGCCGGCAACACATCCGTGCATGGTTGTCGTGCGCGTGGGTCCAAGCCTTCACGACCGGTTCGCTGTAAAAATGCACGGGTACGGATTCTGGCCGGGGGTTGCAACGAGTGTTGCTGCAGGCCGGATGCCGCGAAGGGCCGTGCAGTAAGGCCAATGCCGGAGCTCTGCTTCGGCGGTTTCAGAAGGGGGCGCATCATGTCTTGGATTTCGTCGCGTTCACGCCGGCATCTGTTCGGCTCGGCCTGCGCCGTGGCACTGGGCGCGTGGTCCTGGGCCCCTGCGACGGCCCAGACTGCACCGGCGGCCAGCCCCGGCGCCAATGCCGGCATGGAACAAATCGTGGTGACGGCAGAGCGCCGCACCGAAGACATTCAGCGGACGCCGCTCGCGGTCACCGCCCTTTCGGCCCAGACGCTGGACAAATCGTTCGTTACCCAAATCGCCGATCTGAACAGCACGGTCCCAAGCCTCCAGTCCACCAAGACGTCCGGTTTCGAAAACATCGTGACGATCCGCGGTATTGGATCCGAAACTCCGGAGAATGACCTGACCACCGTGCCGGGCACGTCCCTCTTTGTGGACGGCGTCTACATTGTGAACACGATTTCGCTGTCGCAGACATTGTTCGACCTCGACCGTATCGAGGTTCTGCGCGGGCCGCAGGGCGCCCTTTATGGGCAGAGCTCCATCGGCGGCGCCATCAATATCGTGACGCGGCAGCCGGAGCTCGATCAGTTCAGCGGATTTGGCGATTTCAGCGTCGGCACCTATGCGCTGACGCGGGAGCGCGCCGAGATGAATGTCCCCATCGGCGACGAGCTTGCCGTGCGCGGCTCGATCCAGCGGTTCGACCACAAGGGCTTCACCAACGACGTGTCGATACCCGGCTTTCGCGAGGACGATGCGCACAACACCGGCATCAAGGCGGCCGTGCTGTGGCAGCCGATGTCCAATTTCAGCGCCACGCTGACCGGCCAGTGGTACAAGGCCGACGAGAACGGTCAGGCGCAGCAGAACATCAACGATCCGTCCAACGATCCTTGGCAGATCCATCAGGACTACCCGTCGAAATCGAATCTCGACACGGCGCTCTACCACCTGAACCTGCAATACGACGCGCCTTGGTTCAGCATCAGATCGGTGAGCGGTTATCAATACCTGAACAGTGTCCTGCAGGAAGACAGCGACCGCAGCACGTTTGCGCTCATCGACGCGTATGACCATGTCGCCGGCTGGAACACCTGGCTGCGGAGCTACACGGAAGAATTCGACATCCTGTCGGCGCCCGATTCCCCACTTCAGTGGATCGTCGGCGGGTTTTTACTTCGCCAGAACAGTCGCCAATTCGTGGGGGAATTTGGATGCGGTACGGTCGGCGTACCAGATTCATGCCCTACCGGCCCCCCCCCGGCCATGTTCGACCTTCGGGGAATCGAAACTCCTCCCTACCCGTCGAATCTGAACTATGGCAACGTCTCGCTGGTCAAGCGCGACTCGGAATCGGTTTTCGCGCAGGCCACCTATTCCATCCTGCCGAACTGGCGGATCACCGCGGGTGGCCGTCTCAATTACGACAGTTACGTCGACGATCTCTTCAATTTCTCTGCGTTTGGAAGCGCAACCCCCCTGCCAAACCGGAAGTCGGACAGCGTGCCAACCTGGCGTTTGGAAACGGATTACGATTTCACGCCGGACAATATGCTGTATGCGAGCTTTTCGCGCGGGTACAAGCCAGGCGGCGTGAACGGAAACCCCGGCGCATTTCTGGTGCCGTTCCAGTTCGAGCCGGAAACCAACACGGCGTTCGAGGCGGGTTCGAAGAACTTCTTCTTAGACCATACCTTGCGCCTCAACCTCGCGGGCTTCCTCTATCACTACAAGAATATGCAGTACATCGAGACCGACCCCGTTCCGTTTGCGGCCGGTATCTCGAACATTCCGTCGGTCCATATCTACGGCGTCGAAGCCGAGGCGACCTATGTCAGCCCGGACGACCGTCTGCGGTTCGACGGCGTGCTCGCGCTTGAGAACGGCAGCGTTCAAAGTAACTACTTCACCATTGATTCCACGGTTCAGAACGAGATCTACGCGACTGACCCGAACTGTCAGGGGTTCCTGAAGTTCTTCGTTCAGCAGTGCTGGGTGGATGTTGCGGCAGCAGCCAAGAACATCCGGGGCAAGATGCCGCCGGCCATGCCGAAGGTGTCCGGCTCGTTCGATGTCTCGTACATGTTCGACTTGCCTTGGGGATCGCTGACGCCCCGCGCGGAATATATATACCGCGGCAAAGAATGGGCCCGCATCTTCAACGAACCGGGACTGGACAGCGTGCCGGCATACAGTGTGGTGAACCTGAACCTGCAGTTCGTCCCGCGAAATGCGAAGTGGCAGGCGGCGCTCACCGCGACCAACATCTTCAACAAGGCGGGCGTGAACTCCCGCTACACGGACCCGTACGGCACGGGCCAGACCAGTCAGCAGTACATCTCGCCACGGCAGGTCATCTTCAGCATCTCCTACGCGTTCTAACGTTGCGGGTTTGACGGGATAGCCATACGCGGGAGGGCGCACATTCGGTGCGTCCGCGCGCTCTGGCGCGCTCAGCTGGGGCGAAGCTCGCGCGTCATGGCGAGCACGTTTTCCGTGCGGCGAATGTCGGCGAAATTTAGACGGAGGTTCAGGAGCGCCGCGTTGTGCTCCTCGTCGGTCGCGGCCGCCATGGCGTCGGCCACCGCGATGACCTTGTACCCAGCCATATAGGCTTCGCGCGCGGTGGATTCGCAGCACACATTGGTGAGCGTGCCCGTCACGATCAGCATTCCGATGCTGCGCGCACGCAGCACCGCCGCGAGCCGCCCTGCCGGACAGGAGAAGGCGCCATAGCGGTATTTGTCGATCACGATATCATCCGGCGCCACCTGCATCGCGGGATAGAGCTCATGCCCCGGCGCATCGGCGGCAAGCGCGGCCACGCCCGCCGCTACATCGGCTTTCGAAATGTCATAGTGCCACTCTGGCGGCGCGAACGGGGGCTCGAAGGTGTGAGTTTGCCGTGTCCAGATCACCGGTGCGCCCGCTGCGCGCATGGCCGCGGAGAGCATATTCACCGCTTCCACGGTGTCGCGCGCATGCACGTTACCGTAGATCTGGTCCTCCGCGAGGAAGGCGTTTTGCATATCGATATTGACGAGCGCGGTGCGCCCCTTCTCAAGCGACGGAAAATGATTGAGCGTGCGCCCGCGCGCCTCCGCCAAGTGCGGCAGCTCGATCCTGTGCATCGCCGTCTCCACTCTGCCGCCCGCGTATCGCGCAACTTTGCGTGCGCCCGCGTCCTTGTTGCTCCGGAGTGCGCAGCCTACACTCGCAAGCTCTTGGGTTTGAAAGCGGTTTGATGGCGTTCCGGTTCTCGCATCCGTGGGTGACGTTCTCCGCCCTTAGCCTGCTCTTCTTCCTGGTTTCCGCGGCGACGTTCAGTTCGCTGGGTGTGGTGCTGCCCGCCATGGTGCGCGAACTCCACTGGAACTGGACGGAGGCGGGGCTGGGCTACACCCTTCTTGGCGTCGCCTGCGGGCTCAGCAGCGTGGCCGCGGCGATGAGCGTGCGGCGGCTAGGGGTGCGCGGCACGTTGCTGGGCGGGACTGCCCTTCTGATCGGCGGTTTTGGCTCGCTTGCCATAACTGGCAGCGTCTGGCTCTACCTGACAGGGACGATCCTGCTTGGCGTCGCGTTTTCGCTTGCCGCCACCGTACCCGGCACGCATGTGCTGACAGGATTATTCAAGCGTCAGTCCACCGTGATTGGCGCCTATTTTACGATCGGCGCGCTCGGTGGGGTCGCAGGCCCGCTCCTCTACGTGGCAATCGCGCCGGCGTTCGGCTGGCGTGCCTACTGGTGGGTCTTTGTGATTGCGTCTGCGGCGGCCGGTCTGTTCGCCGTGGCGTCGATACCCGATCACCTCAACTATAGCGCGCCGGATGTGGCTCATCCCGAACCGGTCGAACCGGCGGCCTTGATCGGCGGACTGAAGGATTGGACCGTGCGTCATGCGCTGGCCACGTCTCAGTTCTATGTGATCGTCGGCGCCTACACGATGTATCTCCTGATCAACACGACGGCGCATGGTTTCGCCGTGCAGCATCTGGTGGAGCATGGCGTGAGCGCCAATGCCGCCGCCGGCATGCTCAGTTTGGAAGCACTGATCGGCGCAGGCATCGCTGTGGTGGGCGGCATGGTCGGCGAGAAGGTGAGCCCAAGGACCTTGCTGATCGTGGCGCTGGTGGCGCTGATCGCGGGCATGACCGGCCTTGCGGAAGCCTACGGTTTCGCGCTGATGCTGGTTTACGCGATCGGGGTGGGCATCGGTTTCGGGTTGAGCTTTGTCGCTTCGACCATGCTGCTCCTGAAATATTTCGGCCGGCAGCCCTACCTCGAGCTCTATTCGATCATGTGCCTGCTCAGCACGGCTGCGGCGCTCGGACCGGCGGTCGGCGGCTGGGCGCATGACAACTTGGGAAGCTTCGCAGGTGTATTTCACATCTGCTCGTTCGCCGCCTTCGTCATGCTGATCGCGACGATCTTCATGCACCCGCCGGTCCTGAACGCCCAGCGTGGCGCGGGCGCAGCACCCGTGCCGGATGGCGCTTGAACGGAATAGGGGGGCGCATGAAACGCTGGCTCATCACCGGAGTGGGTAGCGGCCTCGGCGCCGCGCTCGCGAAAGCAGTGCTCGCGCGCGGCGACACTATTGCAGGCACCGCACGCAATGGTCCAGCGCTGGCGGACTTCGAGGGGCTGGCGCCCGGCCGCGCGTTCGGTTTCGAACTCGACCTGCGCGACGAACAAAACATCTCTGAAGTAGCGAACGCGGCCGAGGTTAAACTCGGCGGCCTCGATGTGCTGGTGAACAATGCCGGCTACGGCCTTGTCTGCGCCATTGAGGAGGCGAGCGCGGCGGAGGTGTTCGACCAGTTTCAGGTGAATGTGTTTGGGCAGCTGGCGATGATCCGCGCGGTTCTGCCCTTCATGCGCGCACGGCGGGCGGGACACATCGTCAACGTCACGTCCGTGAGCGGCCTCGCCACCTGGGCGGGCACCGGCATCTATTGCGCCAGCAAATTCGCCTTCGAGGCGATCGGCCAATGCCTCGCGCAGGAAGTCGCCGAGTTCGGCATCAACGTCACCAATGTGGAACCGGGCGGCATGCGCACTGATTACGCCGGGCGCTCACTCGTGCTGTCACAGAACACAATCGCCGACTACGACGGCACGGCGCGGCAGGCGAAGCTCATTCTCGCCGATCACGCCGGCAAGGAAAGCGGCGATCCCGCGCGGGTGGCGGACGCCATCCTGAAAATTGTGGATTCGAACGAGCCGCCGCTGCATCTGCTGCTGGGCGCCGACGCCCTGCACTACACCGAACGCCAGTTCGACTCGATTCGAGAACAGATCGAAAAATGGAAGGCGGTTACGCTCTCGACCGCCTTTCCCGAGAATTCCTGAAGCGCACTACTCGCGCGTGAAGTGTTCGGGGATTTTCGGCTCCGGCCCGGCTTTCACCCACAGCACGATTTCGTTGCCCCACGGATCTTCGAAGGCGTGATTGAAGCCGTTGAATTCCTTCCAGTAGTGATCGCGCCATAGAATCTTGGCGCCCCGCTCCACCGCGCGCGCCAGGATGTCTTCATAAGATTGCCCGTCGCCGACCAGAATCCACACGCGCGCCTTGCGGCCTTCCCCGGCCAGTTTTCGCGGCTCCACGCCGTCCGGATTGGGATGCGGTCGCGCATTCGCCACGTTGAAGATACCGAGATGCAGATTGCCGATCTGGCTCTCGCTGCCATCCGGATTGAGGAAATTGCCGCCCGGCACCATGCGGTGGAACACGCCGCGCGGGCGCTCGTCATCGCGCCATCCGAAAACCTCATTGTAGAAGCGGCCGGCGGCGGCCGGATCGTCGGAGGCAAGATCGACGAAGATGAGCGTGTTGGGCGTGGTCATGGCAGTTCCTCTTTTGTCAGGCGGCGTATTCGCCGCGCTTGGGCGTGAAAACATCGAGGTTGAGCACCGGTTCGTCGCCGACCACGATTCCGTAATGCTCGACGTTCGGTGGCAGCACCAGCAGATTGCCGGCCTCGAGGCGCCGCACCTCGCCTTCGATGTGGAAGTCGATCTTGCCTTCGAGAATGTAGACGATCTGCTCGTTGGGATGGCTGTGCGGCCGTGGCTCGTGCCCGGGCTGCAGCCGGTTCAACGATACCGTCGCGCCGTCGCCGGAGAATGCCTTGCGTTCGACGCCTTCGCGCACCCGCTCCCACGGAATGGCATTCCAGTCGACTGCCTTCAGATCGAGCATTGCGTCCTCCTTCACGCGCGACCGTAGCCGCCGCCGCCCGGCGTCTCCAGCAGCACAACGTCGCCCGGCTGCATCGTCATCTTGCGCGCTTCGGACACCGGTTTTCCGTTGACGAGGAAGTGTCCGCCCGCACCCGGCGCGCCGCCATCCAGACCGTCCGGCCCGCGGTCGAGACGGCTGGGCACCGCATTGAGCAGCCACGGCTGATCGGTCCGCATGTGGAAGCCGATCACCTGCCCATCGCCGCCACGCGAGCGGCCCTCGCCGCCCGAACCGCGGCGCAGCTCGCGCCGATCGAACACGATGGGCATGGCCGCTTCGAGGATCTCCACCGGCACGGCGGCCACGCCGGTCGGATAGCAGGTGGCGCTCGGCCCCGGCTTGTTGGCGCGCGCGCCCATGCCGCCCGAGTAGTTGAACATCGAGGAGGTAAACGCTTCGCCATTGGCGTACTTGCCCTGGATCTGCACCGTCCACACCGCACCGGACCCTTCCGCGAGCACACGTTCCGGCAGGATCTGATACAAGGCCTTGAGTATCGGCATCGGCACGAACATGCCGACGACGTGGCGGGCATTGAGCGGCGAGGGATAAGCGGCGTTGACGATGCAGCCTTTCGGCGCCGTCACCCGGATGGGGGCGAGCGAGCCGTAATTGTTCGGCTGCTCGGGATTGAGGCAGCTGCGCACTGCAAAGGTGGAATAGGCGTGGGTGTAGTTCATCACCACGTTGATGCCGAGCGGGCTTGCACCGCTGCTGCCGGTAAAATCGATCACCACATCGCCGGCCACATTGTCCACGGTGACGGCCGTCTTCAGTTCAATGACGTCGCCGCCCGGCACATCGAACCGGCTTTCGCCGTGCCAGGTGCCGGCGGGCAGCGCGCGAATGGCGCGCCGCGTGGCAGCTTCCGAGCGGCTGATGATCTCTTCGGAGAGCGTTTCGATATCGCGCAGGCCCGCACGCTTGCACAAAGCAATCAGGCGCTCGCCGCCGGCGCGTCCGCTCGACACCTGCGCCGCCAGATCGCCAAACACATGATCGGGCGTGCGGACGTTGTGACGGATGATGTCGTGCAGCACCGGATTTGGCTCGGCCGCTTCGTAAAATTTCGAAGGCGGAATCCACAAGCCCTCTTCGTGAATGTCGCGCGCACCGGCGCCGATGCCGTAGCCGCCGATATCGGTATGATGGATGGTCGAGCCGATATAGCCGATCAGCCGCTCGTCCCAGAAGATCGGCGCCAGCACCGTAATGTCGAAGAAGTGGCCGGCCGACATCCACGGATCGTTGGTGATGATGATGTCGCCCGGCACCAGCTGGTTGTGAAACAGGCCCGCCAGAGTCTTGCCCGCCGCCGCGAGCGAATTGATGTGGCCCGGCGTGCCGGTATTGGCCTGCGCCACCATGCGGCCCTGCGCATCGAACAGGCCGCTCGCGAGATCTCCCGCTTCCCGCACGATGGGGCTGAAGGCGATGCGCTGCAGCGCCTTTGCCTGCTCGCTGACGATGCCGATCAAGTTCGACCAAAGGATTTCGAGTTCGATTCCGTCCATCTCATCCTCTCTCGGTGGCGACGATGCAGGCGAGCTCGTTCACCACTGCGTCCCAGTTCGGCGGCAGCACAATGGTGGTCTCGCGCTCTTCGATGATGGCCGGCCCGGCAATCTGCTGACCGATGGCCAAGGCCACGCGATCGTACACCGGCACGTCCTCTTCACTCGGCCACAAAAGAACCTTGCGATACAATTTCGGCGCGCCGGGCGAGGTCGCGCGCTGCATCCCACCTTCCACTGTAATCTCCGGACCCTGCGCCGTCAGTCGCCAGCTCACGATTTCCAGCGGAACATGCGACGGCGTCACGCCGTATTGCGCCAAGTATGCGGCCTCGAAGACGCGACGAATCGCGGACGTATCGCGATCCTTGCGCGGATCGTGCGCAAACGTGATGCCGAGCTCATTCTGCTGGCCGAAATAGCGCAGATCGGCGCCGAAGGTGAGCCGCACGCTGTCGCGCTCGCAGCCCGCCTGGGCCAGCGCCGCATGAGCCTCGTCAACCATTTCGCCCAGCAGCCGGCCAACGTCGTCCCACGCAAGCGATTCCAGATTGCCAAGCGCGCTTCGCACGAGATCCAGCCGCACCGGCGTCACCAGCGTGCCAAAGGCAGAGAGCACGCTCGCCTGTGGCGGGAAGATCACGGCCGTGCTGCCGAGCAGGCTTCCCACGGCGCAAGCGTGCACGGGCCCTGCGCCGCCGAACGCCAGCAGCGCAAGCCCGCGGTGATCGATGCCGCGATCGGTGAGATGGGCCCGCGCGGCTCCAGCCATGGTTTCGGCGACGATACGGAAGATGCCATCGGCTGTCTGCACTGGCGTCGCATCGAGTGTTTTTGCCACGCGCTCCATGGCCGTGTATGCCGCGCGGACATCAAGCTGCATGTCGCCACCAAGGAAATTGTTGGCATCCAGCAGGCCCAGGACCAGATCGGCATCCGTCACGGTCGCGTTGGTGCCGCCGAGGCCATAACAGGCAGGACCGGGATTGGAGCCCGCACTGCGCGGCCCCACTTTCAGCAAGCCCAGATCGTCCACGCTCGCAATGCTGCCGCCGCCGGCGCCGATCTCGATCATGTCGATGCAGGGGACCGTCACCGGCATGCCGCTGCCTTCATAGAATCGGTACATGCGATCGATTTCGAAACTTCCGGTCACCAGCGGCTTGCGGTTCTCAATGAGGCAGGCCTTGGCTGTGGTGCCACCCATGTCGAAGGAGAGCAGGCGATCGAGCTTGAGGCGCTGCGCATACCAGCTCGCCGCCAGCGCGCCCGCCGCGGGGCCGCTCTCAATCATGCGCACCGGGTTGCGCGCTGCGACACCTGCGCCAATGATTCCACCCGAGCTCAGCATGATCAGTGGCCGGTTGGGAATGCGCGCCTCGTGCAGGCCTTCCTCCAGCCCGCGCAGATAAGGCTCGGTGATCGGCATCGCATAGGCGTTGATCGCTGTGGTGGAGGTGCGCGGGTATTCGCGAATCTGCGGCGCCACGCTGGAAGACAGTGAGATGTACAGTTCTGGCAGGCGCTCGGCCAAGGCGGCGGCCACGGCGCGCTCGTTCTCCGGATTGCGGAAGCTGTTCAGGAGACAGATGGCCGCCGAGACGACGCCGCTCGCCTTCAGCCACTCGGTCAGCGCTTCGACCTCCGCGGGATTGACGCGCCGCAACACAGAGCCGTCCGCCAGCACCCGCTCGTCCAGCTCGAAGGTCAGCTCGCGCGATATCAGCGGCGGCGCAAATTCGATCTGCGGATCGTACATCTCGTAACGGTGCTCATTGCGGATGGCGAGCACATCGCCGAAGCCCTTGGTGGCAACCAGCGCGGTGGGAAAACCTTTGCGCTCGATCAGGGCGTTGGTAACGATCGTGGTGGCGTGCACCACCACGCCCTCCACCTGCTCGGGGCGCACATCGGCCTTGCGGAGCACCAGATTCACGCCGCGGAAGAACGCCTCCAGCAAATCGTGATGGGTCGTGAGCGTCTTGTCGACGTACAGGGAACCGTCGGCGCTGCGGAGCACCACATCGGTGAAGGTTCCGCCGATATCGACGGCGAGCGAATACGTCATGCGGCCCGTGCCTTCCATCCCATGCTGCGCGATGCCTCAGCCGATGCGTTCGTCACCTGCTCGATTAGAAATTTCGGCGGGCGCCCCGGAATGAACTGCGTCGAGCCCACCAGCGCGAGCGTGCCGCACCAGGCGGCGCGGTGATCGAACACCGGCGCGGCCAGCGCGTTGACGCCTTGCATGACCTGGTCCGGCGCGGTGGCCCAGCCCTGGCGACGCACCTTTTCGATGGCGGCGCCGAGTTCCTTTGGCCGTGTGACCGTGGCACGAGTCCAGGCTTTCAATGGTTCGGAGAGTGCCTTGTCGCGCAGGCGTGCCGGCCCGAAGGCAAGCGCGATCAGCCCATGCGCGGATGCGTGCAGATCGAGCGCGGCCCCCGGGCGCACGCCGAATTCGATGAGCGTGCGGCCAGGCAGCAGTTCCAGCACCACCACAGAATCGTCCGCCAGTGCCGACGCCGTCACCGTTTGCGACGTCGCCTCCCGCAGGCGCAGCATTTGCGGCCGCATGGCGGTTAGCACGTCGAAGCGGTCGCGCACTGCTTCGCCGAGGACCATTACCTTGATGCCGATTTCGTATCGTTCGCTGTCGAGGTCCTGGCGCACATAGCCGCGCCGCAGCAGGGCGCGCAGATGCCGGTGGGCGCGCGCTTTGGAAATTCCAAGCTCATTGGCGATTTCAGTGAGCCGTCGAGGTGTCGCGCTCCTTGCCAGCAGCTCGATCAGCCGTAGCACCAGATCCACGGACTCCAGCCCCACATCGGCCGACGGAGATATTTCCGCCGCTAATTCAGGTGTTCCGGCTAGCGCAACGCTGGTCTGCATGGCGGTACACGATAATCTGTGCGGCGGGTGCGGGTCAAGCCAATCTGGAGTGCGCCGTCAGCGTTGCGGCACTCCGGGCACTGCACTAGCGTGACCTTCGTGGCGAAGACCTTCCGAGAACGGACGCGTGCCGGCGAGGTGGTGCTGGGCGCGTTCATCAAGAGCGCGTCGCACCAGATTGCGGAAGTGCTCGGCCACTGCTCGCTGGATTTCCTCGTCATCGATGCCGAACACGCGCCGTTCGATGGCGCAGACATCGACCGCATCGTGCTGGCGACGCGCAGCAATCAGCTGCCGTGCCTCGTGCGCACGCCCGACCATTCCGCCAGCTTCATCAACCGCTGTCTCGATCTCGGCGCCTCCGGCATCATGGCGCCGCACGTCACAGACGCGGCCGCGGCGGAACGCGTGATCGCCGCCGCAAAGTACAGCGCGGGCGCGCGCGGCTTCTCACCATCCGGCCGGGCTGGCGCATTCGGCACGACACAAGCCGCCGCATACCGCACCGACGCCGATCGGCAAACCTCCCTCTGGTGCCAGATCGAAGATGCCTCCGCGCTCGATCATCTGGGTGCGATTGCCGCAAGGCCCGATATCGATTGCCTGTTCGTGGGCCGCGCCGACCTTGCGCTGTCGTTAAGAGTCGAACGTCCCGACGATCCTAAAATGGAAACGGCACTCGAATCGATTGCCGCTGCGGCCAAGCGCGAGGCTTGCGCCTTCGGCATCTACATGAACGATCCCGCCGAGGTGCCCAAGTTTCTGGCAATGGGCGCAACAGTGTTCGTCTGCGGCTCCGATCAGAGCTGGCTACTGGCGCAGGGCCGCGCTATCCGGCAGGCGTTCGCCCGCGCCACGGGAGCGGCCGCTCCATGAGCGTCTGCGTGCTGGGCTCGATCAATCTTGATATCGTTTGCCGCGTAGAGGAATTGCCCGGCCCGGGCGAAACCGTGATGGCGCTGGATGTGCAGCGATTCCCCGGCGGCAAGGGCGCAAACCAGGCGGTGGCAAGCGCGCGGTGGGGCGCGCCGACAGCGATGATTGGCGCGGTGGGGCAGGACGAAGCGGGTGAGGACTTGCTCGCGCATCTCGCATCGGCCGGCGTGGACACATCCGGCATTCAAAGGCTTGCGGATGCCCCGACCGGCATGGCGCATATCAATGTCTCGGCCGCCGGCGAAAACATGATCGTGGTGATTGGTGGGGCGAACCGCGCCGTCTCGGCGCAGCAGATCGCCTCGCACGGGCTCGGCGCACATCGCGTCGTGCTGGCGCAACTCGAAACGCCAATCGAAGCCATCGCGGCGCTCCTTGCGCAGGCGAAAAACGTCACGAAAATTCTCAATGCGGCGCCCGCGGTCCATGACGCCAAAGGGCTGTTCCCGCTCGCCGACATTCTTGTCGTGAACCAGTCCGAACTCGCGCACTACGCACAGATCGCAAATACAGGAGAGTCTCACATCGATGTGGTGACCGCTGCGCGCAGCCTGATCTCACGTCCCCATCAGCAAGTGATTGTCACGCTGGGTGTGCGGGGCGCCATGGCAGTCAATTCGAGCGATGTCATTTCCGTGGTGGGTCACCCGGTCGACGTCGTGGACACCACCGGCGCCGGCGACTGTTTCTGCGGCGTACTCGCCGCGAGCCTCGACGAAGACATACCACTGCCCGAAGCCTTGCTACACGCGAACAAGGCCGCGGCGGTGTCTACCCGTCGCGCCGGCGCTGCCGTCCAGCCGAATTTGCGTGCCGAAGTCGAAGCGCTCCGCTGAGGGCCGGAGCCTATTCCGCTGCTTCCTTTGCGCCGGCGCCCCACACCTCGCGCACTTTTTCGTAGACGCCCTGGTCGTAGGAGAACTCGACCGTGTTTCCGTCCGGGTCCTTCACGAAACAGACATAACCGATCTGCTTGGGCATCTGCACGGGCCCAAGCGCGAGACAGCCTTCCGCCTTCGCTCTGGCCGCCACCTCGTCGACCATCTGCTTCGACGGCAATTCGATTCCCATATGCGCAAACGGCCCGAGCGGCGGATGCTGCGCTGGGGCAAAGGGGTCCTTGCCCTCATAGAACTGCCCCACCACCAGCACGAATGGCGAATCCACCTGTGAACTGTCGCCCAGCCAGGCGTTCCTGCCGTTCGCATCCTCGCCGCGATTGAGCAGCTTCAAATGCGTGAACCGCTCATACCAATCGATGGTGGCGTCGATGTCCTTCACGCGGAGCGCGATGTGGGTCCAACTGGCTTTCCGGGGACGGAGGCTGTGTTCGCACTGCTCGGGCATGGCCGCCTCTTCGTGTCTGGCAACGTACCAACATGCCACTAATGGCGCCCACGAACTTGGACACACGCGCACCGGGTTTTGCGGGCGCTATCCCTGGCGGCGGCCAGAAAGTTGCGCCAGCCGCCAAAGCGGGTGATGTCGTCTGCGCCTTCGATGGCGCGCGGCTCGCCGAGGAAGCCTTTTACGCACGTGCCGTCTTCCAGCGCCACGGTACCGATTGTGAGCGGCGGCGGCACCTCCGCCACAAGGCTGCCGAACGCGCGCTCGTCGAGCTCGTAAATTTCGACCTCGATGGCCGCACCATCTCGCGTATGCACCAGCGCAGGCTTCGGCGGCGCGCTGCCCGCCATCGCGTACAGGCGATAGCAACTTTTCGTTCGCGTCGGGCGCACAAAACGGGCGCCGCGCGATGTCAGCTGCCAGTGCAGCGGCAAGCCGGCGAGATGGGCGCCGACCACCGCGAGCTTCACCATCGGCTGCAGGCCCTCCAGATCAAGCGGCGGCGAAGCGATCTCTTCCAGCTTCGCAAAACATTCGGCGAACTGCATCAGGCGAACATCACTCCACGCGGGCCCGATAACGCTCATGCCGAATCCGGTGTGGTTGTCGCGGAATCCGGCCGGTACGCTGACCGCCGCCATGTCGAGCAGGTTTACGAAATTCGTGAATGTTCCCAGCCTTGCGTTCAGTGCAAACGGCTCCGCGAGCACTTCGGCAATGCGGTAGATGGTGGGCGCGGTGGGCAACAGCAGCGCATCCACCGTACTCCACATCCTTTCTGCGGCACGCTCGTAGCACTTGAGCGCATGCAACCCTTCGAACGCCTCCGCCGCGGGGATATTGAGACCGGCCTGGAGAATCGTGCGGGTGACGGGATGGATGGCTTCCGGCTGGGTGCGCAACAGCTCGCGGAAGGGCAACGCCCGCTCGGCGATCCACGGGCCCTGATAGAGCAGCCGCCCACATTCCAGTAGCGGCGAAATATCCACTTCCGTAACGGCTGCGATGTTCGAAGCGCGTTCAACCGCGCCCGCGAAGAGCGCCGTAGATTGCATATCGCCGAACCACTCGAGTTGGCCTGCGCGCGGCACGCCGAGCACGCCCACAGGTTTCGCTCCGTTGTCATGCGCGCGGCGCGACCACGGATCGCCTTCGTCGAACGCGGTGAGCACGGAATCGATCAGTGCCGCATCGGCAATCCTGTTCGCAAACACGCTCACGCAATCGAGCGAATGGCAGGCCGGCACCACACCGCGCGTGCTCCATCGTCCACGCGTCGGCTTGAAACCGAACAGCCCGTTTAGGGCGGCGGGGATACGGCCCGAGCCGGCGGTATCCGTGCCAAGCGAAAATGGCACAATGCCTGCGGCCACTGCCACCGCGGATCCGGAGCTCGAGCCACCCGCGATATATTCCCGGTTGAACACGCATCCAAGAGCGCCATACGGGCTGCGAGACCCCGTCAGGCCCGTGGCGAACTGGTCGAGATTGGTCTTGCCGATGGGAACGGCACCGGCCGCGATCAGGCGCGCCACCACCGGCGCGTTGGTCTCCGGCAAGAAGCGGAAGGCGGGACAGGCCGCTGTCGTCTCCACGCCCGCGACGTCGATGTTGTCCTTTATGACGAACGGCACGCCGGCCAACGGAAGATCTTCGCCTGCCCGGGCGCGCCGATCCACCTCCGCCGCGCGCGCCAGCACCTCTTCCCGCTTCAGCCGCAGAATCCAGGTTTGCGGCTGAATGCTGTCGTAGGCCTCGGCGCGCTCAAGGCATTGCTCGGCAATCGAGACCGCCGAGCGCGCGCCGGAGCGCACGGCCGCGGCCATTTCCACCACGCTCGTGCCGCTGTGCATCGCTACGCCTCGAACTTCGGAAAGCAGCCCTTGTGATACAGCAGCGGCGGCATCTCCGAAGCGTGCTCGATGTGCAGCCCGCGGCCGACCACAATCCGATGATCGCCGCCTTCGTACGAGTGTTCGACGGCGCAATCGATGAACACCGGTGCGGCTTGGAGCTGCGGCGCGCCACCCACGCGCGCGCGATGCGTCAGACCGGCAAAGCGGTCCTCTTCGGGATTTCGGCTGAAGTGCAGCGCGAGTTCGCGGCTTTCGGCGTTCAGGATATTCACCCCGAAAACGCCGCAGCGCTCCATCGGCGAAAGGGCCGGATTGGCGTAGTCGAGACAGATGAGCAGCAGCGGCGGTTCGAGTGAGACCGAGCAGAAGGCATTCACAGTGGTGCCGACCGGCTTGTCGCCCTCCCACGTGGTGACAACTGTCACCCCCGAGGGAAAACAGCCCATTGCCGCGCGCCATTGCGCGGCTGTGAGGTCGCTTCTGGCAGTGCGCGAGGTCAAAGAACCGGCCATGGCGACCGGCCCGGAAGCTTTGTGCGTGCGATCACATCTGCGCCTACCTGGCGTGCATCCGCGACGAGCTTATCCTCGTCCAGCAGCGTTGCGCGTCCCTCTTCCACCACGCGCAGCCCATCGATCCAGACGCTATGCACTGCGGGAGGCGCATACAGAGCAAGCTGCAGCACGGGATCGAAGACCGGTCCCCATTCCGGCGTATAGGTGTCGTGCAGCACGAAGTCCGCTCTTTTCCCAACCTCGAGGGAGCCGATGAGGTGCGACAACCCCATCGCCTTGGCCCCGTGGATGGTGGCGAGTTCGAGGATGGTCGTGGGCGGGAAGATCGTCTGATCGCATCGGGCGTCGCGGAAGATGCGCGCCATAAGCCGCGCGGATTCCAGAATGCCGACCGGCAAGCCGTCGCTTCCCAACAGCACGTTGACGCCGCGCTTCAGCATCTCAGGAAAGAGGCCGCGCTGCGAAATTCCGAAGCCGCCCTGCAGCGCCGCATGCGGGCAGAAGATGGCATTCGTGCTGGAGCGGACGAGAATGTCGAGTTCGGATTCGTCGATATTCGCGAGATGCGTCAGTGCGACATTCGGACCGAGCACGCCGATATCCTCGAGATGTTCGAGCGGACGCCGGTTGTAGCGCGCCAGAAACCATTCGGGATCGGAGGCGCGCGGACTCATATGCGCTGAGACGCCGAGGCCATGCCGATCGGCCAAATCCTTGGCCGCGCGCCACACCGCGTCGGAGTTGGTCGAGTGTCCAACCAAGATTGGCCAGGCGGCTAGCTTCGCTTGCCCATCGTTGTCCGGGTAGCGCCCCACTTCCGATTCCAGAATGTCGATAGCTGCCGCCGAGACCTTCGCCTGATCGTCGGCGGCATTGTAGGCGCGGCCTTCCACCCAGGCGCCGGCGCGACCGCGAATGCCGGTCTCGGACAGCGCCTCCATCACCGCATCCAGATGCGAGATGGTTCCGGCTTCGAGAAAGCAGGTGGTCCCGGCGCGCATCATCGCAAGCGCGGCGAAGCGCGCAGCCACCGCTTCTTCCGCCGGCGCTTGCGCGCGAAAGATCGGAATCACCCAGCGCGACAGGATTTCCGACGGACTGTCGCCTTCGCCGCCGCGGGCAAAGCCGCGCGTGATCGGATCGCCGGTGATGTGGATGTGGCCATCGACAAATCCGGGCGTGATCACGAAGCGCTCGCCGCGAATTATCTCTTTCGCCTGAACTTCGCGCGCCACCGCCTCACGTTTGCCCACCGCAACAATGCGATCGCCGCACACCGCGAGCGCGCCATCGCGGATGACATGCCGCTCGGCATTCATCGTGAGGAGCGTGCCGCCAGCAATCAACAGGTCGGCGGCAATCGGGCTTTCGGATGCCATGCGTTCGCTTCGAAACCGGTCCACCGACAGTCTAGCCGAACCGGTAGCCGGATAGGCGCGCCTTCATCGCCACATCGGTGAAAATCCGCTCGCCCGGTTCATCCGGCGCCGCGCCCGCCGCCACCATCAGCGGCAGCAAATGCTCTTCGCGCGGATGCGCATTGCGCGCCGCCGGAGCCTCGCCCCAATGGGCGAGGCCGTTCCATCGTCGCTTCGGGTCTTCCGTCAGCGTCCCCGTCAGCCAGCGGTCGAACGCTTCGGACGGCGCGGTCGCGGCCGGCGTGCTGAAGCTATACATGTTGTGATAACTCATGCCGCTGCCGACGATCAGCACGCCTTCATCGCGCAGGCTCTGCAGCGCGCGGCCGGCGGCCAGGTGCTCTTCCGGATCGAGATCCCGCTTTAGCGAGAGCGGCACGATCGGAATGTCCGCATCCGGATAGATCAGCAGGAACGGAATGAAGATACCGTGATCGTAGCCCCGCGACGTGCTGGTACGCGCGGGCAACCCGGCCGCCTGCAGCAAATCGACGATATGCTGCGCGAGCGCCGGTGCCCCGGGCGCGGGATATTTCAACTGATAGGTGTGCGGCGGAAAACCGGAATAGTCGTAGATCAGCGAAGGATTCTCGACGCTCGCCGCCGTGAAGGCGGACTCTTCCCAATGGCCGGAGATGACGACGATGGCCTTGGGCCTGGCGGGCAGCGAATCCGCAAGGCTGCGCAACCATGCGGCCGTCTTGTTCCAGGTGTCTGACGGATCGCCGCGCACGCTCCAGTCCATGAAGAAGCACGGGCCGCCGCCATGGGGAATGAACAGCGTCGGCAAGCGCGTTCCCTCGCTGTCATTCGAAGGCGCAGTTCCCGTGGGCGAAGCGGTCATGACCGTCTTTCAATCGATGCCGACATCGAGTCTATGGTGTCCGGATGGGCCTCTCTTGCTTTTTCGCGCGCCCGCACTTGGATTGCAAACTGGCGACCAGGATTGGTCCGGTCCGCCTCCTATTATCGGGCACGACAGAGATCGGTGCCGGGCGATAGCAGTGCCGCAGTCCCCGCCGCGACCGCTTGCCGTAGGCTGAAACCCAATTCCCCGCCATACGCGAGAATTTCGGGAAACAGTGACGCGTAACCCGATTTGTGCCAAGTTGTCACTGCCCGCCGGAAGAAAAGATGCCATGAAAAATAAAGTCCCTGGGATTGCTCTGCGCCCTCAATGATCTCGGAAACGATGCAACCGCCACAAATGATACAGCACACCGCGATTGGTTTCGCCTTCATCCTGGTAATGGGAACTGCTGCGCAGGCCGCCGTGACGATATCTTCCGATCCGACGAAAAATATGAAATGCGCCCATGGCGTCTGCTCACCCACGGCGAGGGACGCGGTTCTAAACGCGGTTGATCTCGCCAATATGCTGGCTTCGTCTGACGTGAAGATAAAGACCGGCAACGGTGCACTCGATATTGCCGTCGTATCGTCCTTTTCGTGGACGAGCGGCAGCCGCCTCACGCTTGATGCCCAAATCAACGTGGCGTTCGTCGCGCCGGTAGATGTCGCAGGCATCGGCAGTGTGACCATCCTCACCAACGATGGCGGCACGGGCGGCGATCTTGCTTTCGCGGGCGGTGGCCAATTGGGGTTCCGCGATATGAGCAGCAGCCTGAACCTCAACGGCGGCAATTATATGCTTGTCAATGACATTGCCACGCTGGCTCATGCGATCGCGCTCAATCCATCCGGCCTCTTTGCGCTGGCCAATCACTACAACGCGTCGGTCGACGGAACATACAGCAATTCCCCTATCGCGTCGTTCTCGGGAACCTTCGAGGGGCTGGGCAATACGATCTCCAACCTGACTCTCGCCGACATCAAATCCAAGAAGGGCGTCGTAAACAATATCGGCCTGTTCGCGACCTCAAGCGGAACGATACGTGACATCAATCTGGTGAACGCGAAAGTCACCGCTGGCGGCCGGTTCGACATTTGGGCCGGAACGCTTGTCGGGTATAACAAAGGCACGGTGCTGCAAGCCTCGGCCACGGGCGAGATGGGCGAGGTCCATCCTGCCACTGTCGGCGGGCTCGTTGGGGGAAATGAAGGCCAGATCGTAAGGTGCAACGCCGCCACGAACATCACAGACGTGCTCACGATGGGCGGTCTCGTTGGACAGAACAGGGCTAGCGGCTTGATCGCGCAATCCCACGCAGATGGTATTCTCAACGGTTCTTTGCAGTACGCCAATGAGGTGGGCGGATTAGTAGGGATCAACTGGGATACGACAAGCACGATCACACTGTCCTACTCGACTGCTACCGTCCAGGGCAGTGAGTTCGTTGGTGGGCTCGTGGGAGTAAACCACGGGATCGTGTCGCTCTCGTTCAGTCAGGGCGCGGTGTTGGGGTCACACGACCAAGTCGGCGGGTTGATCGGCATAAATGGCGGACCCGTTGCGAACTCCTACTCTGTCGGTCCGGTAACGGGCGGCCATCAGACCGTCGTGGGAGGCCTAATCGGCGAGACCTTCGATTCCAGCAACGTGTCGCAGGCCTATGCGGCCGGCCCCATTACGGTGGACGATCCCATTTTCCTTGGCGGCGTGGCCGGCCACGACCATTCAGGAACAGGCGTCTTCACGAATACCTACTGGGACATGACCAGCACCGGCGTAGCGGACCCCTCAGAGGGCGTGGGTGGGACGCCGAACGATCCCGGCGTTACCGGATTGACTAACAAGCAATTCAAGTACGCATTGCCGGCCGGTTTCGATCACTCTGTATGGGGCCGAAAAAAGGTGATCAACGGAGGATTGCCTTATCTGCGTGATAACCCGCCGCCGTGAGCCATTGAGCCCGCATAGCTCGATGATCTCCGATGAAGGTCTGCTGAGTGCTTGAAATTGCGTTCGGCAAGATTCGTCCAAATGAACGAAAAGCTAGGGCTGCCGCCGTTTTCCTCTTGCGAGTGCACCGCTCATAACAGTGTGGTCGCAGGTTTGAGTCCTGCCGGGCCCACCAGTTCCGGTGGAAGGAAAGGGGATCGGTCATCGCCACAGATCCGCAGATTGAAGGCTTTTTCGACGAGGCGACGTTTACCGTCAGCTATCTCGTCGCCGATCCGGTGGCAGGCAAGGCCGCGGTGATCGATTCCGTTCTGAGGTTCGAGCCCAAATCAGCGCATGAGCAGTCCAAAGCGGAGAGCACGTCTCGCTAGCATTTCACCCAGCCACGACCTCACATCGCTGGCTTCTGGGTGGTAGCCGCTCCGCCTACGCCTGATTGGTTCCGGCAAACAACGGATACTGCTTTGACGGAAAATCGTGAGTCCCATGGACCCCATAGTCAGTGAACGGCCCTTCATAGCCGATCAGATAGAAAGTCAGTTGCCGGAGAAGCGTTTCGACTTGATGGATTTGGTCGAGCAACTCCTGGTAATCGACAGGATCTGGCTTCTTCAAATCTTTCAGCGTGGGGTGCACATGCCGGTTACGGAGATCGCTCCAGGTTTTCACATAGGTTTTCTCGACGTGCCCTGTATCAGCGAGCGCGTATAGCTTGTCCTTGGGGCTCTGTCGGCTCATTCCACCGATCTGGCCTCGGGCCCTTTCTGCTATGGGGGCAAGGTCGTCCTGCTCTGCCAGCCATTTTAAAGCTCGCTCCTGATAGAGCGCGAGCCGTTCGTCTTTTTTCTCGTCGACACTGACTAAGCTAGTTACAGCCTCGACCGCGATGGATATGCCAGCGGCCCAAGCATCTACCGAAGCACCGGTTGCCTCGCATGCTTGTAGAGGTGGTAAGCCATTGGATTCCAATGCGTGCCATCCGTCTTTAGGACATAGAAGAGATACTTCTCGAATAGCTTCCAACCATGTTCGCGAAAATTTATCGAGGCAGGTGAGATTGGCGGACTAAACTGAGTCCGCACTGACTTGCGCCACGGCGACGTAAGTTCGAGATTCAGTTCCTTACCCACACTCTGGAGACGGGCACGCCAGAAGGCCGTTCTCGCGGTGATGTATTGGAGCGCTTCCTGCACCCGAAGATCGAACGCAACCGGGAATGCTGTTTCCGAGAAGATTTCGAAGACCGTATCTCCTGAGCCTTCTCGCACCCGAACGTCGAACTTTGCACCACAGGCCTCAAATTCAGCGCGGTCTCGCATGAAACATCGATTCCCATGCTTCTCGGTCTCACTCACACGATCGAGAGGCAGCCGGTATTCTTCAAAGAAGTGCAAGACCAGATGGTACAGTTTCTGCGGCATATCGAGGTATGCAGTCATCGATTGTATTTGGCCATGCGCGAGCACAGTCATATCGGTCGCATCCCAATGAGGCATCAACCGTACCTTCTCTGCTGTCCAGCGCGTGTTGTTGTGTCCGGTTGCTTCGAGATCGTAAAACGCTTCATCGGAATAGAGCTTACCGGCTCTCGCGCCAAACATGGCTTCGAGGTGTCCAAACAGCTTGGCATTGTGTTTCTCGACATAAATTTTGAAGATCAGCGTCCCATCGTCCGCCTGTCGGATGTAACCCTGACCCTCGAAGCGTTCGCCGCCAGCCTTACGCTGGGCTAACACCATGCGCTTGCAGTCGATGTCGAGCACACTACGGCGGAAGGCATCTATAGTTTCGTCAATATCAAGCATAGCGTCTGCTTGCTCGGTCTCCGCGAATTCGCAGTGCCGGATATTACCAGAGTTGCCTGATTTGACCGCATCGGCTGGGTGCGAGATGGTTGAGGGGTCAACTAGTGTCAAAACAAGCGGGCCATGCGCTGCCCAAATGTAGCGAGCGCGGGCAACATGCGCTGACAACGGAATGCGATTCTGAAGCGCAGATCAGTCCCTAATGCTCTCGGCGGCCGTCTCGCGCCAGCGCAACCCTGCTTAAGCCCTTGATTCTCCTGTGAGGTAGATTCATCCTGATTGAAGACGCGGCCGAGCTGGGCTGCGGCTTTTTTGGTGGGTTTTAGCCGCTCATAACGGTCTGGTCGCAGGCTCGAGTCCTGCCGGGCCCACCAGCTCCGGTGGAGGAAGGGGATAGGCCATCGCCACAGATCCGCAGATTGAAGCCTTTTTCGACGAGGCGACGTTCACCGTCAGCTATCTCGTCAGCGATCCGGCGACCGGCACGGCCGCGGTGATCGATGCCGTGCTGGAGTTCGATCCCAAATCGGCGCGGACCTCGACCGCGGCGGCGGAACGCGTGCTGCAGGCCGCGCAGAAGAAGCACCTGACGATCGGCTGGATCCTGGAAACGCACGCCCATGCCGACCATCTCTCCGCCGCGCAATTCCTGAAGGATCGCACCGGCGCGCCGGTGGCGGTCGGCGAGCACATTCGTGAGGTGCAGAAGGCATTCGGGCCCATCTTCGACGCGACCGACGTCAGCGGCGACGGCGCGCCATTCGATCGGCTGCTGGTGGATGGCGAAAGGCTCCCGCTGGGACGCCTCGAAATTCAGGTGCTTTACACGCCGGGCCATACGTCGGCCTGCGTCAGCTACAAGGTCGGCGACAATGTGTTCGTCGGCGACACGCTGTTCATGCCGGACTACGGCACCGCCCGCACCGACTTCCCCGGCGGCGATGCCCGGACGCTTTACCGCTCGATCCGGAAGCTGCTGTCGCTGCCGGCCGAGACGACGCTCTGGATGTGCCACGACTACAAGGCGCCCGGCCGGGACTCGTTCGCCTGGAAGACCACCGTGCGCGAACAGCGCGAGCGCAACATTCACATCCATGACGGCGTCTCGGAAAACGAGTTCGCTGCCATGCGCAGCGCGCGCGACAAGACGCTCGCTACGCCCGTGCTCCTGCTGCCCTCCGTGCAGGTGAATATTCGCGCCGGCCGCATGCCGCCGGCCGAACCAGACGGCAATGTCTACCTCAAATTGCCGGTCAACCGGCTCTAGGTCCTCTCGACACCGCGGCGAACGCCGCTAGAGCTCTCTGACTTCGACTCCGCGCGCCAGCCGCTCCACCTCTGCGGCGTGACAGAGGTCGGTACCAGGCGACAGCAGTGCCGCAGTCCCCGCCGCGACCGCTTGCCGTAGGCTTTCGCGCGGCGCCTTGCCGTGGGCGAGAGAGAAAACCAGCGCGCCGAGAAAGCTGTCTCCCGCACCGACGGTGCTGACCGGCGTCACCCCCGGCGCCGCCGCTGATAACGCGAAATCGGCGCCAATAAGAAGCGCACCCTTCTCGCCCAGCGTAAGGGCGACCAATTCCGTGCCTCCGCTCGCAATGATCCCCCGCGCTGCGGCGATATAAGCCGCCTCGTCGGCCAACGGAGCCTCCACCAGTTCGATGAATTCGCGCAGGCTCGGTTTGATCATGTGGACGCCGCTGCCGAGCGCAGCTTTCAGCCCGGGTCCGGAGCTGTCCAGAACGAATTTGGAGTCTTTGGCTGCCGCCATCCTCGCAACCTCGGTATAGAAGGAGGCGCTGACGCCGGGAGGCAGGCTTCCGCTGGCGACCAGATAATCGGATGGAGAAAGTATTTCGGAGATCGCCTCGAGGCAGGCGGTGGATTCCTGGGGCGAAATCGTGGGACCTGGCAGCACAAACCTGTACTGTGCGCCGGTTGCGTGTTCGTCGACAGTGATGTCTTCGCGCGTATCGCCGGAAACCGGAATGGCGAGAAATCCAACCGCTTCGGCCCGGACCAGCCGCTCGAGCAACTGGCCCATTGGACCGCCGGACGAAAAACCGCGGTTGGCTCGCCGCCAAGGCGCCGCACGACGCGGGCGACATTGATGCCGCCTCCACCGGCGTCGTGGCGAACCGCGCCGCAGCGCAATTTGTGCGCAGGAAACAGGCGTTCGATGCTGGTGCACAGATCGACCGCCGGATTCATCGTCAGTGTGATTATAGACATGAGGGGCTCTGCTGGATGGACACCGCGACGGCTAGCCGCCCCGCCTTTTGATAGAGAAACTTGCGAAGGATGGCCACGGCCTTTGCGCCGGCGCCCAGCTGGCCCAACGAGGGCCACAGACACGAAGAATGTCGTTCATCGGCCGCAACCAGAAGACAGGAACCGCGTTAACCGTGTCGCCTGGAGTGCAATCCAAAGGCTGGAGGTGGTGGAAATGATCCCGGAGGAGGCAACTCGGCAGCGCAGCTACGAAATCTGGCAGCGGGAAGGCCGTCCCGAAGGCAAGGCGCTGGAGCATTGGCTGCAGGCACAGAGTGAGCTTGAGGCCGAGCGGCGCAGACGCGAATTCCGCGTGGAATATCATACGATACTATATCGGCTGGATGAGCGGCAGCGCATCGTCGTACCGCTGTCTCTTATACACATCT
>DIZC01000002.1:44830-81346 GCA_002429315.1 Alphaproteobacteria bacterium UBA6038 | reverse complement strand
CGCGCGGCGGCGGCATCTCGCGCAAGATTACCAACGCCGCCGACCGCAACCGCCTCAAATCCGCCGCCGCCACGCTGGAGTTGCCGGAAGGCATGGGACTCATCATCCGCACCGCTGGCGCCAATCGGACAAAGCTCGAGATTAAGCGCGACTACGAATACCTGCTCCGGATGTGGGATCAGATCCGCGAACTGACGCTCAAATCGAATGCGCCGGCTTGTGTGTACGAGGAAGGCGACATCATCAAGCGCGCCATCCGCGACCTCTACAACAAGGACGTGTCGGAAATCGTCGTTGCGGGCGAGGAAGGCTACAAGAACGCCAAAGAGTTCATGCGCATGCTCATGCCGAGTCATGCCAAGAACGTGAAACAATACCGCGATCCTCTCCCGATCTTTCAGGAGCATCATATCGAGCCGCAGCTGGACGCCATGTTCCAGCCGACCGTGACCCTGAAGTCCGGCGGGTACATCGTCATCAATCAAACTGAGGCGCTTGTCTCCATCGACGTGAACTCGGGTCGCGCCACGCGCGAACACTCTATCGAGGAGACGGCGCACAAGACCAATCTCGAAGCGGCCGACGAAATCGGCCGTCAATTGCGGCTTCGGGATCTGGCTGGTCTCATCGTCATCGACTTCATCGACATGGAGGATTCGCGCAACGACCGCGATGTGGAGAAGCGACTGCGCGATTCGATCAAGCACGACCGCGCCCGTGTGCAGATCGGTAAAATCAGCCAGTTCGGGCTGCTCGAGATGTCGCGGCAGCGGTTGCGCGCCGGCGTAGTGGCGAGCTCCACAATCCCCTGCCCAAATTGCGGCGGCCAAGGCATCATCCGCTCCGTGGAATCCACTGCGCTGCGCGTGCTGCGCGCGCTTGACGAGGAAGGCCAGCGCGCCCGCGCATCGGCAATTCATGTGCGTGTGGCCAACGACGTGGCGCTCTACACGTTGAACCAGAAGCGCCGTGAGCTGGCGCGCATCGAAGCCGATTACGGCATGACCATCAGCTTTGAGCCGAAGTCCGATCTCATGGCGGGGACCTTCGATCTCGAACGTATTGTGGCGCGCACCCAGCCGTTGCCGAAACCCGTCGTCTCCGCCGACACCGGATTCGCCACGCCAACAGATTTGTCGGAGCCAATCGAGGAATCCGAGGAAGAAGAAGCACCGGAGCCTCAGCAGAACGTGGCAAGCTCCGGTTCAAATGGTACGCAGCCTCAGGCCGCCGCCAGCAAGAAGCGCCGGCGGCGTCGGCGCAGCCGTGGCAGCAAGCCGGGGACCATGCAGGAGTCTATTCCGGCTATCGATGCGCAGCCCGAGCAGAGGCAAACCGGGGAGCATCCGGCGCACAGTCCGAGGGCCAACACTGGCGTAGATGCCGAACACAACTCGCCGCCGAACAACGGGGGCTCGCCGGCGACCGCGCAGCCGCAAGGCACGGCCGGCAGCTCGCGCCGGCGCCGGCGCAGGCGGCGGAAGCCACACAGTGGAACCGCGGCGCATCCCTCGAGCAGCGCCAATCCGAACGCCGCCTCACCCGCGGATTCGATGGCTGCGGAGCACGGGGCGCTCGCTGCTGACCAGCCTCCGGCGCTAGAGCCAAATGCGCCGTCCGAACCGGTGTGGTCATTCGCCAGCGAATCCGCCGCGGCGCCGGTGGGCGAGGCATACTATCGGAGAGAGGACGTGCGCGATGCGATTGCGGAAGAGCCGGAAACGCCCGCAGTCCTGCTAACGGAATCGGTGTCGGGCGCCGCGCCGTCGGCCACCGCCGCGGAAGCGCCGCAGCCGCAGCGCAAAGGCTGGTGGCAGCGCACCCTCAAGCGAAGTTGACGGTGGCGGATCTCACGACTGATGCGGTCGGGCAGCTCCACCCGGCGCGACCGCAACGCCTTCACAGATACGAAGGCCCCGATCTTCGACAGCGCCCGTTGGGACCATTTCGTCGCTCGACCGCCCGATATCGTCGTCTGCACCGCACCCAAGTGCGGCGCTATCTGGACGTAGATGCTGTGTGCGCTATTGGTGCATGGGACGCCGGAGCTGCCGCTGCCACCGACCAGGCTGTCGCGGTGACCCATACGCAGCCGGTGGAGCAGATGATCGCGGAAATCGATGCCCAGCCGCTCGGCCGGGTCGCGCCAGCAGTTCCGCAGCACGGCGCGGGTTAAGCCGCTTTGCTCCTCCTCAACGACTTCATTGGGGCGGACGTGACGATCGCGCAAGAGCATTCGCGACGCGACCTGCCTTGGCTTCCGGCATACCCGTCTTGCCCGTTCCTTGCCGCACAACCTGACGCCACTCCTGACTCACACGAACCACTTTCCCGGCATGGGCGCTGCGCGCGAGGTAATCGCATTGCACTAGCGCCAGCTGATCAACGTACCAGTAGTTGACGTCGTTTGGGAGCCGCAGCAGGAAATTCCGAATCGCCATCGCATACATCCTCGCGGTTTCGGTGCAATTGAACACGACGAGGTTGGCGAGCAGATTCCGCCATGGGACAATGTGCCGCTCGACTTCGACCATACCAAGATCGGCGTCGCGGACAGCTTCCAGGATCGGGTCGATGCCTGCTCGGAAGCCGCAATCAATATCTGTAGCGACGATCGGCGCATTATAGCGCAGCATCAGAAGCGGCATCTGAATGAAGCGTCCGACATAGTAGTAGCTCCGGTTCGTGCGGTCCGTCATTTCCCAGGAAAACTGCAGGCGTCCTTGCCGCGCCCCAGCAAGGTCCGCTACTTCCTCCAATAGCGACTCGCTCGGGTCGTACAGGTGAAAATGAAGCACATGATTTGCGCCGGGATGGCAGGCGAAGAACGTGCCCATATAAAGCTCGTGGAGTGCGCGAAAGTATCTCTCGTCAGCGGCAGCCATCACCACAGTCTCTATCCGCTCCGGGGGCGGGGCGCTCAAGAACCGCAGCGAATTGGCGGCAAGGTTTCCGGTAGCAAGTAGGTCAAATTCGTCAAGGCGCAGCGCTGCCCCCGCGGGGGCCTGATCGTTTTCCAGGTCTCCGGCTTCGGCAGCCCGATGAAAGAGCTCCACCGCGGAATCGAACTCTCCGGATATCTTGAGAAGCGCGCCGCCGCGACAAAGGAGGGCGTATGGCAACAACCGGGGATTCGAGGAACAGCCGTTCGTTAGCTTCAGAATCTCGGCATCGCGTCCGGCCCTCGTGAGAATGCGGCATAGCAACAGCAGGACCTGAGGGTTGGGAAAGCGTTCGAAACAGTCGTGGGCGACGGCGAGCGCGCGATCGAGATTCCGCGTGGTGTAAAGATAATATGCGAGCAGCTGCGCGACTGCATGTTTGCCGGGAAATCTCCTGTACAGATCTTCTGCGCCGGCAACAGCCGTGGCCCGCTCGCCACGCGACCAGAGGCGGCGAACTTCCGATATCTCTGCTTCAATCTGCGCTCGCCGAATGCCTTCCGGCCGCATGGTTGCGAACTCCGGCCATAAAAGAAGTCCATGGCATATAGCGCCGAACTTGCTTCGGCAATATTGCCTGGCCAAACTGCTTCCGTGGGAGGGCGCCTGAAAGCCACATGCTTGTTCTCTGTTATGGCGTCACAAAATCCGGCAGAACACTGTTTTCTTGAGCTTGTGAAGGGACGGCTTGTCCGGCTGCGACCGTGGGGGGCCGAGATCGCCGAGCATGGCGCAAGCGCGACAAGAACCGGTAACTTGCTTGCTGTCGGGCCGAACTGAGGACGGGCGTCTGAATCTTTGTATCGGCCGCAAATCCCCCAGATCGTACGTTTGCGGTATGGCATCAATCAGTGCCTCAATTCTGGTATCCAAAAATGCGACGAGCGGCGCGCAAGGAATGTATCCACGTTGTGCTTTGCCAGCGCGCATTGCCCCGGCCCTTTTACGAAATCCCGCAACGTGTCGAGACAATGCCCTGCCACGCCAACGCAAGCCAACCGATCACGGCCCGGCAACTCCCGTTCCCGGAACCGTGGTCGAAATCGAAAAAAGCTACCGCCACGCCGCGGCTGGTTGCAGCGGACGTTCAAGTCGTAACCGTCGCCCCTATCGGAGCAACGAGTTCACCGATGCAGGGTCTCGTAATTCGACCTGGCGAGTCGCGGCTGTTCCTCGGCCTTGTTCTCACTGCGGCCAACGCCGACGCCTGGAATGCCTTTGATCGGGTGCGCCTGAATGAATTGAACTTTCGTGCCTGATACTGCTCCGTGTTCGACGGGTGCTGGATCACCACGCTGCGCGACCTGCACCCTATCGCAGCAAAATCCTGCGCGGTCCCGAAGATCGGATACCAGGAGTGATCGCCGGCTAGGCCAAGTTCACTTCGCTGATGTGGGGCGGGATGCGGCGAGGTAGTGCTCGAGCCAGTGAATGTGATAATCGCCGTTGAGGATGTCGGGCTCGCGCACCAGCTTCTGGAACAGCGGAATGGTGGTGTCGATGCCGCCCACCACCAGCTCGTCCAGCGAACGCCGCAGCCGCATCAGGCACTCGTTGCGGTTACGGCCGTGCACGATGAGCTTGCCGGCCAGGCTGTCGTAATAGGGCGGAATCTTATAGCCGTCGTAGATGGCGGAATCGAAGCGGACGCCCAACCCACCCGGAGCGTGAAAATGCGTGATGGTTCCCGGCGACGGCCGGAACGTGAAGGGGTTCTCCGCATTGATGCGGCACTCAATGGCGTGACCGGAGAACACAATGTCAGATTGCTCCATTTCGAGGGCGCCGCCCGCGGCGACGCGGATCTGCTCGCGCACGATGTCGAGTCCGGTGATCGCTTCCGTAACCGGATGCTCGACCTGCAGCCGGGTGTTCATTTCGATGAAATAGAACCCGCCGTCTTCGAACAGGAACTCGACGGTGCCAACGCCGAGATAGCCGAGTTTCTCGAGGGCGCGCGTTACGGTTGCACCGATCTCCTGGCGCTGCGCCGCATTGAGCGCCGGACTTGGCGCTTCTTCCCACAGCTTCTGGTGCCGCCGTTGCAGCGAGCAGTCGCGCTCGCCAAGATGCAGTACTTTTCCGTGACTATCGGCGAGCACCTGCACCTCGATGTGCCGCGGCCGCTGGAGGTATTTCTCCATGTAGACCTCGTCGTTGGCGAACGCAGCCTTCGCCTCGCTTCGCGCGGTGCTGAGCGCCAGCGATAGATCCGACGGGCTGCGCGCCACTTTCATGCCCCGACCGCCGCCGCCCGCCGTCGCCTTGATGAGAACGGGGTAACCCATCTCATCCGCCACTCGCGCCGCTTCGGCGTCAGAGGAGACCGCGCCGTCAGAACCCGGCACCGTCGGAATCCCGAGGCTCTTCACCGCCTGCTTGGCGGCAATCTTGTCGCCCATCAGGCGGATGTGTTCCGGCGTAGGGCCGATAAAGGCGATTCCGTGTTCGCGCACGATCTCTGCGAAACGCGCATTTTCCGACAGAAAGCCGTAGCCGGGGTGAATGGCTTCGGCGCCGGTGATCTCGCAGGCGGCAATGATCTGAGGGATGTTCAGATAGCTCTGAGCCGCAGGCGGCGGTCCGATGCACACGCTTTCATCGGCAAGCCGTACGTGCATGGCGGATGCATCGGCGGTGGAGTGAACCGCCACCGTCGCGATTCCCATTTCCTTGCAAGCGCGGTTGATGCGCAACGCGATCTCGCCGCGGTTGGCGATGAGAACTTTCTCGAACATCGTCTAGGAGAGAATCAGCAGCGTCTGGCCGAACTCGACCGGCTGCGAATCGTTGATGCAGATTTCGCTGACGATTCCGGCACGCGGCGCCACAATAGGGTTCATCGTTTTCATTGCTTCCACGATGAGCAACGTGTCGCCTTCCTTGACCCTGTCGCCGACTTTCACGAAAGGGGCCGCGCCCGGTTGGGGAGACAGATAGATAGTGCCCACCATGGGCGAAGGCACGGCACCAGGCGACGGTCCTTCCCGCTTCGGCGCGGTCGGTTCGGCGGCCGGCGGCGGGGCAGCTAGCACGGGCGGGGCAACCGGAGCTGGGCCATGGGACATGAGCGGCGCAACTTGGCGCGCCACGCGCAGGCGCATCCCCCCTTGCTCCACTTCGATTTCGGTGAGCCCGGTTTCGGTGAGCAGCTCCGCCAGTTCGCGGATGGCGGCCGGATCGATCCCCGGCTTGGTTTTCGACCCGTTGGTCAGCCGCGCCCCCAGTTGCTTGACGTTCCTCATGTTCATGCCGTTTGGCCTTTCAGGAGGTGCGCCAAATGATCGATAGCATACAAATAGCCGTCGGCGCCCAATCCACAGATAACGCCCGTGGCGGCCTCGCTGACGAACGAATGGTGGCGATATTTCTCCCGGGCATAGGGATTGGACAGATGTACTTCCATCAGCGGCCGCCTCAGCGCCCGGGCCGCATCGAGGAGGGACACGGATGTGTGGCTCAGGCCCGCCGCATTCAGGATGACGCCGGCGGCGTTTTGCCCGGCTTCCTGAAGCCACTGGATCAGTTCTGCTTCGCTATTCGTCTGCCGGAAAACCGTGGAGAAGCCTAGGGATTTTGCCCGTTTGGCCACGCTCTTCCCGATCTCCGCCAAGGTCGTGCGGCCATAAACCTCCGGCTCCCGCGAACCCAGGAGATTGAGGTTGGGGCCGTTCAGGACATATATCGCCCTGGCGCGGCTTTTCTGGTGTCGGGCGGCCGGGGCCAAGGGAACTCCGGTTGTCGGTCGCCGCCTTATACCGGGGCTTGGCGGCCTCGGAAACCAGCGTCAAGCGAGGTGCCATGGGTTTGCGCGTAACGATTAACGGCGAGGAAAGGCGGTTCGACGCGCCCGTCACCGTGCAAGCATTGCTGGGCCAGCTTGGACTGCCACCCGCCAAGATCGCCGTCGAACGGAACCTCGAGATTGTCCCGCGCTCGCGCTACGACAAAGTCGTCGTGGCGGACGGCGACCGGCTGGAGATCGTCCACTTTATCGGCGGCGGCAATGCGCCCGTGGCGCCCCCGATCGAAGACAAGCCGCTGGTGATCGCCGGCAAGACGTATCACTCGCGTCTCATCATCGGAACCGGCAAGTACAAATCCTATGAGCAGAATGCACGTGCGCTCGAAGCCAGCGGCGCGGAGATTGTGACGGTCGCGGTGCGGCGCGTGAACCTCACCGATCCCAGCCAGCCCAAACTCGTGGATTTCATCGATCCGAAGAAAGTGACCTATCTGCCGAACACCGCCGGCTGCTTCACCGGCGAAGATGCCGTGCGCACCTTGCGGCTCGCGCGCGACGCGGGGGGCTGGAGCCTCGTCAAGCTCGAGGTACTCGGCGACCGCAAGACGCTTTATCCCGATATGCTCGAGACGCTGCGCGCGGCGGAGATGCTGATCAAAGACGATTTCCAGGTGATGGTCTATTGCAACGACGATCCGTTGATGGCCAAGCGCCTGGAAGATCTCGGCGCGGCCGCCATCATGCCCCTTGCCTCCCCGATTGGCTCTGGCCTCGGCATCCAGAGCCCGATCAACATCCGGCTCATCATCGAAGAAGCGAAGGTGCCAGTCATTGTGGATGCAGGCATCGGTACGGCGTCGGACGCGGCGGTCGCCATGGAGTTGGGTTGCGACGCCGTCATCTCCAACACCGGAATCGCGGAAGCGAAGGATCCGGTGCTGATGGCCCGCGCCATGAAGCATGCGGTGGAGGCTGGCCGCCTTGCGTATCTCGCCGGCCGGATGGCGAAGAAGCGCTATGCCGATCCGTCCAGTCCGCTGGCAGGTCTCATTTAGTGGTCGTCGTGCTTGCTGGAGCAGGCTTTTCTTGCCGTGGCGGCGTACCCCTTGCAAAGCAATTATTCGACGTTCACCCCGATGTGCATCGCACTACGCGACGTAACCTTATTGAGCGCTTGATTGGCGGCTGGCTGCTTCCAGCGTCGGTTATTGCCGTGCTGATCTGGATTCCCACTGCAACTCTCGCAAATTTGGCTGTAGCGAATTCGCTACTGGATCGGACCGTATGGGTCGACATCGGGATCGGCCGAAGTCTCGCGACCATGAGTCCGAAAGAAATTGCAGCGCTAAAGCGCTGCAAGGAACCGACGGTCTATTTCGAAAGGTCGGCCAACGGACTGGCCGAAACGCTCTATGCGGGCATGACGATGCGCAGCGAGTACCTGCGTATGTCGCTGACGCAAAATGGCGGGAGAGCAACGATCCTGCTCTACGATACGGGCAGTACACAGCCGACCGAAACGCTGCAGCTCACGAACAGCGGAACGGTCCTCGTTCAGCATACGCGCGGCTTCCGTCCGCACACACTCCTGCGCTGCAACACCTGGCCGTTGACGGGGAAGAGGCGCTAGGCGGCGCGCGATTACGATGCCTTAAGCATCCGGCGGATTGCGCCGTCGTCGACCGCCCCTTCGCGGATGTTGCCGTTGATGATAAAGGCGGGTGTGCCATCGATGCTTGCCGCCACAGCCAAATTGTGCGCTCCCGCGAGCGCCGAATCGACGGCACGATCCTGCATATCGGCCTTGAGCTTGCCAACATTCAGGCCAACCTTCTGCGCATCAGCGTAAACCACATCCTCCGTGACGAGCTCCTTTTCCCCCATGAGCAAGAAGTGGAAGGGGAGGTATTTGTCCGGCTGCTTTCGGGCGGCGATGGCAGCGCGGGAAGCGATGGTGGATTGCGGACCTTTGATCGGAAATTCGATGAATGCAAAACGGGTGTCCTTGGTATGCGCGGCCATTAATTTCTTCACCGCCGGCAGCGAAGCCCTGCAATATGGACAATTGTAGTCGAAGAACTCGACAAAGGTTTTTTGTGCCGTGGCCGGCCCGATGACGAAAGCCAGCCGGGGGTCAAAGAACGCCTTCAGCCCAAGCTTGCCCACCGCCGTCTGGCGGGCACTATCCGCGCTCGCGTCCTGCTGTGCCTGCAGCTTGTTGCTCATCTGCACGAGGATCTGCGGGTGGTTCAGTAAATAGTCGTGAATGCGCACATCGGGAGGAAACATCCCCGATTGCGCCGCAATAAACATCGCCGCGACAGCAATGACGGCGCCGCCCAGCGCGCCTGCCACCGCAGCAATCGGGCCCGAGAACGTCAATGCCGCTTGTCCGAGTTGGAACTCGCGATTGCGAGAATATCGCCGGCCCGCTGCCAGTCCGGCGACCCCGCGGCGAGCTTGTGCTGCGCCAGAGTCGCGAAATGCGCAGCTGCGGAGAAATTGCCGATGGTGTAATCCAGTTCGGCAGTCGAAAGGTTCGCCATCGGCTCGTTTCCGGTGTCGCTGTAGGCTTGCGCCGCTTCATACCATGCGAACGTGTTGTTGTTCTCCTGCCGCAGCACGATCTTGAGATTGTCGAGCGCGGGTTTAGCGAATTGCGGCTTGCCGGTGGCGATCTGGGCGGCGGCCAGACTCAGCCGCAACAGCGGTTCATCCGGCGCCAGGTCGACGGACTTCTGATATGGCAGAATGCCGTTTTGCGGCTGGCTCATCTCCACATAGATCTGGCCCAACACCTCCCAGAAGAACGGGTTCTTCGGATCGAGCTTTACCAGCGTATTGGCCTCGGCGAGCGCGCTCTTCATGTCCGGTTGGCGGAAATATGCGATCGCTCGCGCGTAGCGCGCTTCTTCACTCGTATCTGAGGGCGGGTACCGCTGCAGGGCCGTGTCCACCCGATTCAGAAACCCCGCCAGCTTGGCTTGAATCAGGTGGAATTCGTGAATTGTCTCTGGGCTGTCCTTCACGTCCTTATAGGGCGAGCTCTCGACCAGTTGCTGCAGGAGATCGATACGTTCGCGCGACAGCGGGTGGTCGGTGATCAGCGGCTCGTTATGTCCATATGTGATTTCCGCCTCCATTCCGGCGAACTTGTTGAACACCTCCAGCATGCCGCGGCCCGATTGGTGCGTCAGGCGCAGATATTTCTGGCCCATTTGATCGGCGGTGCCTTCCTGCGCGCGGCTGAACTGGAAGAACTGCGCCTGCGCAGCCTGCTGACCGAGCGCCATGATGCCCAATCCGGCTTCACCGCCGCCGAGTGCCATCGCCGCCGCTCCCAGCGCCAAGCCCAGCAACATCGGAATAGTTGCTTTACGGATCGCCGACGAGTCGCGCACGATATGGCCGCCGGCAATATGGCCGGTTTCATGCGCCAGAATCCCGATGATCTGATTGGGCGTCTTCAGCTCCAGGAATGTGCCGGCGTTGACGAAGATGCTTTCAGCCTCACCCGGAACCGGGCTCTGCGTCGCGAAGGCGTTAATCTCCGGGTCGTTGACGAGATAGATCTTGACGGTATGCGGATTGATCCCCGCGGCGCCCAGAATGGGATCTTCGTAGGAGCGCAACACGCGCTCGATTTCCGCATCGCGGATGATATCGATCGATTGGGCTGCCGCGGAATGGATCGTTGCAAGCAAGACGACGACCGACGGAGCGAGAAATCCGCCGAGCCGGCAAACAATAGAGAGAACACGTTGGGGCAAGTGTAGGTTCACAATCCTCTGGGCACGCATCAACGCTTGGGCTCTCCTTTGGTGCGTCACTCTGAGAATGCGCGACCGTAGAGTCCTGTGCCCCTTGGGGTCAATGGGTCGATCGCAAGCCACAAATGTTCGGATATAGTGGCACATTACTGCGGATTCACGCTCGAAAAAGATCACAGAAACGGCATGAGTAGCGAGGCTTGGATCACCCCTGAGATTCTCCTTCATGCCTATGTTGCGGGCATTTTCCCGATGGCGGAACGGCGAGACGCGCGAAGCTTGGTGTGGGTTTCTCCGGAAACTCGCGGCGTTCTTCCTCTCGACAGATTTCATGTGCCCCGGCGTCTGGCGCGCACCGTGAGGAGCGAGCGCTTCCGAGTCTGCATCGATACGGCATTCGCGGAAGTTATCCGGGCCTGTGCGGAGCCGGGACAGCGCCGCGAGCAGTCCTGGATCAACGACGAGATCGTGGATTTATATTGCGAATTGCACGAGCGCGGCCATGCGCATTCCGTGGAGTGCTGGCGCGAAGGCGAACTCGTCGGCGGTCTCTACGGCGTGACGCTGGGGGCAGCGTTTTTCGGCGAGAGCATGTTCTCCCGCGAGCGCGATGCCAGCAAAGTGGCCTTGGCGCATCTTGTCGCCAGACTCATTCGCGGCGAGTTCGAATTGCTCGACGCGCAATTCCTGACGGATCATTTGGCCCAGTTCGGGGCCATTGCCATTCCTCGAGCGGACTATCTGCGATGGCTCAACCGCGCACTCGCAAGAGAGGCGGATTTCTACTGCCCGGAGCCTTCCGGCAGTTCGGGCAATTTTTCGTTGGCCTTGGCATCGGGCGATGTCGGCTTGACGGGCGCGGTCGAGGCAACCGTTGGAGCCTGTTGGCCCGGCTGGTTCGTCTTGCAGCTGATCACCCAGATGTCATAGAGCGGGTGCTCCATCCCGTTCAGAGACGGGCTCGAAGCCAGCATCCAGCCCGAGAAGATCTTGCGCTCCGGCTGATCCGGGCGACGGTCGACGATCTGGAGGAAGGCCGTCGTTTCGGGTGTCTCGGTGATGGGTGTCGAATAGCAATAGCGCGCGGTGATGGTAAGCGTGGCGTACTTCACCGGCACGCCGATAGGCGCATTGATGGTCGTGGCGCGCGCGGTGATCTTGTCCAGCCCGCGAAGGATGACCATCCGCTTGATGCCATCCTTGCCCGCCACCGCGTCATCGACGGACAACTGGCGTACCGGTTGCGCATACCGTTCCGTCGCCGGGAGTGCGTCAGTTGCGAGCAGGGGAAGAGCGCACAACGCGGCCAGTATCTCGATGCTCTTCACGGATGCCCCGCGTCGCCGGGTGCAGTTGCAGGAGGAGCGGCGTTGCCTTGCTGCGGCGACGCACTGCTGGTGTTGCCGTAGATCGCGCGCCCAATGAGCCCCATGATGTCGACGGAACCTTGGGTGTTGATGATCTGACCGCCTGCGGCCAAGTTTTTTGGGCTGCCGCCCGGTTGGATCGAAAGATACGAATTTCCAAGCAGTCCAGAGGAGGTCACCTTGATGGCCGAATCGTCAGGGATCGGAACGCCTGAACGAATATTCAGCCGAACGATGGCGAGATAGCTCTTCGGATCGAGATCGACCGCGGAAACCATGCCGACCTTGATGCCGTGCAGCCGGATATCAGTTCCCGCCGTAATGCCATCCGCGCTGGAGAAGCGCGCTTCCAGCGGATAGCCGGAGAGTCCGCCGGCAGTGGTGCTCGAATAGGCGAAAATCAGGAAACCAGCGGCGATGGCAACCACTATCGCGCCGATCAAGGTTTCAACGGTGTTGCTGCTGGACATGGATCGATCAACTCATTCCGGCGACCAGGCCTCGTAATCCGCCGTCGCGGGTGCGCGCGCACCCCGCGCCGCCAGGCTGCCCTCCGGCCGATATGCCTCGGGCGTGCCGGACAGATTCGGCAGGTGCTCTTTCTCCCAAGATTTTGTCGGCAAGGGGGCAACGGTTGGAGGGTCTCTGAACGTATGATGGAGCCAGCCGTGCCACTCGGGCGGCACGCGGCTCGCCTCCACCGTGCCGTTGTAGACGACCCAGCGGCGGGTGCCGGCCCGGTTTTGATAATACCGGTTGCCGAAGGGGTCGGTGCCTACGAACTGGCCGTAGAGCAACGTGGCAAGGAGGGTGCCCCAGGTCGCGCCGCGCCACCATACAAACAACATCAGGAACCAGTGCTTCATTGCTGCCGCCCGGAATCGGGCGCGAATATAGAGGGGTGCCGCGGTTTTCCAAGCCGCGCCATCGCCGCGGGTGCCGCCGTACCGTCCTCCACAGCCCACGCACAAGAAGCTGCGGCATGTGGATAGAAAATATTTTGGGTGATTGTCGCCACCCCCTTGACTCCGGCCATTTTGCAGCGGTTTCGGCCACATCGGCCGCGGCAACATTCCGTGGGTAAGATTTCGTTTACCACTTTTCTCTTGCGTCTCGCCGCAGGCCGTATCCATACTTGGTGCCTGTCGCTGGTCGCGACACAAAATCTGGCGGACGAGGTCTGAACCGTCCGGGAGGGCACTTACACGTGCGCGCCCGGAACTGATGACCTGTCTCCGGTGGACCGCGACCAGGGAGAAACACGGGGGCAGATATGCGTATCCGGCGCCATTTTACGACCGAAGGCTGCTCGCCATACGAGGCGATCGAATTCCGCTCGGCCACTAGCGAGATCCGCAATCCGGACGGCTCTGTTGTATTTCGGCAGACCGACATTGAGGTGCCGGCGGACTGGAGCCAGGTGGCGTGCGACGTGCTGGCCCAGAAGTATTTCCGCAAGGCCGGAGTACCGATGGCGCTGGAGCCCGTGGCGGAAGAAGGCGTACCCACATGGCTGTGGCGCAAGCAGGCCGTGGGCAGCCAAACCAGCGGCGAGCATTCAGCCAAGCAGGTGTTCGACCGCCTCGCCGGCACGTGGACCTACTGGGGCTGGAAGGGCGGCTACTTCGATACCGAATCGGACGCGCGCGCTTTCCACGACGAACTTTGCTTCATGCTGGCGACCCAGAAGGCGGCGCCGAACTCTCCGCAATGGTTCAACACGGGCCTGCACTGGGCCTATGGAATCGATGGCCCGAGCCAAGGCCACTACTACGTCGATCACGTCACTGGCCGTTTGACCAAATCGGATTCCGCCTACGAGCACCCGCAGCCGCACGCCTGCTTCATTCAGGGCATCGCCGACGATCTGGTGAACGAAGGCGGGATCATGGATTTGTGGACGCGGGAAGCGCGGCTCTTCAAATACGGCTCCGGCACCGGCACCAACTTCTCCAATCTGCGCGGTGAAGACGAGAAGCTGTCCGGCGGCGGCAAGTCGTCTGGCCTGATGAGCTTCCTCAAGATCGGCGACCGCGCCGCCGGCGCGATCAAGTCCGGCGGCACCACGCGCCGCGCCGCCAAGATGGTGATCGTCGACATCGATCACCCGGACATCGAGCAGTTCATCGACTGGAAGGTGATCGAAGAGCAGAAGGTGGCCGCGCTGGTTGCTGGCTCAAAGCTCGCCGCGCAGCACCTGAACGCGGTGATGAAGGCCTGCATCAACTGCGAAGGTTCGGGCGACGACTGCTTCGATCCGACGAAGAATCCGGCGCTGCGCCGCGAGGTGAAGGCCGCGCGCCGTGCGATGGTTCCGGATAACTACATCGAACGCGCCATTGCTTTCGCGAAGCAGGGCTACGCCAATATCGATTTTCGCACCTACGATACCGACTGGGATTCGGACGCGTACCTCTCCGTCTCCGGCCAAAATTCGAACAATTCCGTGCGGGTGACGGACGAATTCCTGCGCGCGGTGGAGAACGGCGAGGACTGGAACCTCACCCACCGCCGCGACGGCAGCATCGCGAAAACCATGCGAGCGCGCGAGCTGTGGGATTCGGTCTCCCGCGCGGCGTGGTCATGCGCCGACCCCGGCATCCAGTTCCACTCCACCATCAATGACTGGCACACCTGCCCGGCGGGCGGGCCGATCCGCGCGTCCAATCCCTGCTCGGAGTACATGTTCCTGGACGATACGGCGTGCAACCTCGCCTCGCTGAACCTGATGGCGTTCCGTAAAGACGCGGATAGCAAGTCCACCTCAAGCAGCGAAGCGGCAGGCGAACAAAAAATCTTCGATGTTGCGGCGTTCGAGCACGCCGTGCGGCTGTGGACCATCGTGCTCGAAATCTCGGTGATGATGGCGCAGTTCCCCTCGCGGGAAATCGCGCAGCTCTCCTACGACTACCGCACCCTGGGCCTCGGCTTCGCCAACATCGGCGGGCTTTTGATGGCCGCGGGAATTCCGTACGACTCGCGCGAAGGTCGCGCCATTGCGGCGGCGATCTCCGCCGTCATGACGGGGGTCTCGTATGCCGCCAGCGCCGAGATGGCAGGCGAGCTCGGCGCATTTCCGGAATACGACTCCAATCGCGAAGCCATGCTGCGGGTCGTCCGTAACCATCGTCGCGCGGCGCACGGCGAGGCAGCGGGCTACGAAAAGCTCGCCACCCTCCCCGTTCCGCTGGACCACGATGCCATCGCGCAGCCGGAGCTCGCGGCCGCTGCGCGCAAGGCTTGGGACGATGCACTGGCCATGGGCGAAGAGTTCGGCTTCCGCAATGCGCAGGCGACGGTTATCGCGCCGACCGGCACCATCGGGCTGGTGATGGATTGCGACACCACCGGCGTGGAGCCTGATTTCGCGCTGGTGAAGTTCAAGAAGCTGGCCGGCGGCGGCTACTTCAAAATCATCAATCGCTGCGTGCCGGAAGCGCTGAAGACGCTGGGATACGAGCAGGCGCAGATCGACGAGATCGTGGCCTACGCGGTCGGCCACGGCACGCTCGAGGGTATTGCCGAGGGCGCTACGCACCAGCGGCTGCGCACCCTCGGCTTCGGCGAAAACGAGATCGGCAAGATCGAAGCCGCGCTCGAATCGGCGTTCGACATCCGCTTCGTGTTCAACAAATGGACGCTCGGCGAGGCGTTCTGCGTCGAGCGACTGCAAATTCCGGCCGCCCAGCTCGATGCGCCCGATTTCGACATGCTGAAAGCGCTCGGTTTCGCCAAATCCGAGATCGAGGCGGCGAACCTCCATGTGTGCGGCGCCATGACCCTCGAAGGCGCGCCTTATCTGAAAGACGAGCACCTGCCGGTGTTCGACTGCGCCAATCCGTGCGGCCGCATCGGCAAGCGCGCGCTTTCAGTCGAAAGCCACATCCGCATGATGGCGGCGGTGCAGCCGTTCATTTCCGGCGCCATTTCCAAGACCGTCAACATGCCGAACTCCGCCACGGTGAAGGACTGCGGCGAGAGCTACATGCTGTCATGGAAGCTCGGGCTCAAGGCCAACGCGCTCTACCGCGACGGCTCCAAGTTGAGCCAGCCGCTCGCCTCCCAGGTGCTAGCCATCGACGATGTGGAAGATGACGACCTGCTGGAGCAGCCGGCGGTACAGCGCGCCGCGATCGTCAGCGAACGGCTCGTCGAGCGAATCGTCGAACGTGTCATTCACAAGGCGGAGCGCGAGAAGCTGCCACACCGCCGCAAAAGCTACACGCAGAAGGCGGTGGTGGGCGGACACAAGGTGTACCTCCACACCGGCGAGTACGAAGACGGCCGGCTGGGCGAAATCTTCATCGACATGCACAAGGAAGGCGCGGCCTTCCGCTCGCTGATGAACAATTTCGCCATCGCGATTTCCATCGGCCTGCAATACGGCGTGCCGCTGGAGGAGTTCGTGGACGCCTTCACCTTCACGCGCTTCGAGCCGGCGGGTCTCGTCATCGGCAACGATTCGATCAAGAACGCGACTTCCGTGCTCGACTACATCTTCCGCGAACTGGCCGTTTCCTATCTCGGCCGCAACGACCTCGCCCATGTGCCGCCGGCGCATGATGAGGATCTGGGGCACGGCGATGGCGGCGGAAAGCCGGAGGTGTCGAGCGAAATGGCGCAGAATCTGGCGCGCGTCGCCTCCACCGGCTTTGTGCGGGGCCAGCTCCGGCCGTTTGTCGGCCGCGGCAGTGCGGCGCCCAAAATGCTGGTGATCGAAAACACCGAAATTGCCACGGAAACGCGCGTCGAAGTCTCCGAAATCGTGTCCGAGCCGAAACCGGCCGACGACGAGAAGGAGGACGGCTTCGAGGCACAGATGCGCGAAATCCGCGGCGAGGTGCTGAAAGCCGCCAATCCGGTGGGCGATATTGTCGCCGCGTTGGGCGCCGATCTGATGGAACGCGCCGCAGCGGCATCCGAAAAGGCCGGCAAGGCGCGCGACATGGCCGCCAAGCGCGCCGCCGAAGCCCGCATGAAGGGCTACGAGGGCGACGCGTGCGGTTCCTGCGGAAATTTCACGCTAGTCCGCAACGGCACCTGCATGAAGTGCAACACCTGCGGCTCCACGAGCGGCTGCAGCTGAGAGGACGTGTGATGGGCAAGAAACTCGTGGATGTATTTGATCGTGGCGGCGCGAAGCTGTTCACCTATTCCATCGCGCTGGAGGACGTGGGCTGCCTCGATGCCGAGTTCGAGGAGGTGGCGTTGATCTTCGCCGAGTCGTCCGGCCTTGTGGCAGCCGACCAGGTCGTTCATCTTCGTGCGCGATGCGACGGCACGGCGGAACATCAAGAAGTCGCTGCCGATGTTTCGGCGCCGGCCTCGCGCAAGCGATCGAAGACCACGGTAGTCAGCCTCATCAAGCACCGGATGAAACGGGCCGGATTGGCTCCGCAACGGCATCGGGCCCGACACGTCTCCTGAACCGGTGAATTGAATGAATTGAACGGCGAAAATTTCTTCATCGGCAGCCGCTGTACAACATGTTGTGGATCGCTGAGGGCCGGAGCAGTCGTTTTCAGTAGATTCGCGCGATTTCTTGCACGCGCCCGCCCTCCGGCGCTTCGCGCCACCCCTCCGGCTTCGTTGCTGACAAGGGCACGCGGCTTGCGAGGAATCAGATGCGCGTATCGGTTTGGAACACCCATGCTGCCCCTTCTTGCCTTCCTTGCGAGCGCCAGTGCCCAGCTCGCTTTGGCCAGCCCCCACACCCTACCCTCCACGACACCGTCCGCGGATCCGGCGGCGGTCGCCTCCATCAGGGCCGGGCACCATGACTGCCCCCACTGCAATCTCGCGGGCGCCGACCTCACCAACACCTGCGTAAAACACGGCAATGTCCAGGGCGCGAAATTCGACGACGCCAAGCTGGTGCTGATGTGCATGTCGTATGCCGATTTCCGGGGCGCGTCGTTCCGGCACGCCGATCTGGGCGGCGCCAATCTGGCGCATGCGAAGGTGGATGGTGCCGACTTCACCGGCGCCGACCTGTCGATCACCTCGATCCGCGGCACCGATCTATCGCGCGCGCACGGCCTGACGCAGGTCCAGCTCGACGCGGCTTGCGCCGATGCCCAAACCAAGGTTCCCGCCGGCCTGAAGGCGAAGACCTGTTCCTGAGTTTCCGTAGCCTTCGACACCCCCAACTCGCCCCCGCTGGAAACAGCGGGGGTCTTTCTTATTCGGCAGCCTGCGGCAGGGGAGGTGGGCGCCAGCGGAGAATAGGCTTGCGGGCGGCGGCGGTTTCATCGAGGCGACGGCGAGGAGCGAATTTCGGCGCGCCTTCGAAGCGCTCGCGCTTGCCGGCCTTTGCCTCTTCCGTCAGCACGCGCAGCACATGGATGAAGCGATCGAGCGATTCCTTCGATTCCGATTCCGTGGGCTCGATCAGCATGGCGCCGTGCACCACCAGCGGGAAATAGATGGTCATCGGGTGATAACCTTCGTCGATCATGGCTTTGGCGAAATCAAGAGTTGTGACACCGGTGCCTTCCAGGAATGAGTCGTCGAACAGCGCCTCATGCATGCAGGGGCCGGGATAGGGCGCGCTCATCGCATCCTTCAGCGAAGCGAGGATGTAGTTGGCCGAGAGCACGGCATCTTCGCTGGCCTGCCGGATGCCGTCGGCGCCGTGGCTCGCCACGTAGGCGAGCGCGCGCACGAACATGCCCATCTGCCCGTGAAAGGCGCACATCCGCCCCAAGGGCTTCAGCTCGGAAGGCAGAGCGCCGCGTTCTTCCACCAGCCGCAGTTCGTTCCCGTCATGCATCAGCAGCGGCAGCGGCGCGTAGGGCGCCAGCGCCGCCGAGAGCACCACCGGTCCGGCGCCTGGGCCGCCCCCACCATGCGGCGTGGAAAAGGTCTTGTGCAGATTGATGTGCATGGCATCGACGCCGAGGTCGCCCGGCCGCACGCGGCCGGCGATGGCGTTGAAATTGGCGCCGTCGCAATAGAAATAGCCGCCGATCGCGTGCACCGCGTCGGCCATTTCCCGGATGCGCGGCTCGAACAGCCCGCAGGTGTTCGGGTTCGTCAGCATGATGGCGGCCACGTCCGGCCCAAGCTTGTCCTCCAGCGCATCGGCGTCCACGTGGCCATCGTCCGTCGCGCGGACCTCATCCACGGTGAATCCGGCAAGCGCCGCCGTGGCGGGATTGGTTCCGTGTGCGGAGGAGGGCACCAGAATGCGCGGCCGCCGGTCGCCACGCGCCAGAAGCGCCGCGCGAATTGTCAGCAAGCCGCACAGCTCGCCATGGGCACCGGCCTTGGGCGACATGGCAACCGCGGGCATGCCGGTGAGCGTGGTGAGCCAGCGCATCAACTCGGAGATGAGCTGTAGCGCGCCCTGCACCGTCTGCTGCGGTTGAAGCGGGTGAACGTCCGCGAAGCCGGGCAGCCGCGCCAGCTTTTCGTTCAGGCGCGGGTTGTGCTTCATCGTGCAGGAGCCAAGCGGATATAGCCCGGCATCGATGGCGTAGTTCATGCGCGACAGCCGCACATAATGGCGCACGACTTCCGGTTCGGAGAGGCCTGGAAGACCGATAGGCCCACGGCGACGCAAGCCACCGAGGCGCTCCTCGGACATTTGGACTTCGGGAATATCCACGCCGGCGACACCCTCGCGTCCAAGCTCGAAAATCAGCGGCTCTTCGTGATCAAGCCCACGGTCACCGGAGATGGTCGGCCGCGGCGCGTCGTCAATGCTTCCCGACGCGGTTGGCCGGCCTTGCGCGTTCATCGGCATCACAGCATCTCCTGCAGCGCTTTCACCAGCGCATCGCAGTCCTCATCGGTGACCGTTTCGGTCGCGGCGACGATCAGTAGATCGCGCAGATTGCGTTCGTTCGGCCACAGGCGCGAGGCGGGCACGCCGGCAAGGATGTTCCGCTCCGCCAGGGCGTCGACCACACTTGCCGCCGGTTTGGGTAGTCTGACGGTGAACTCGTTGAAGAAGCTCGGCGTGATCAGCTCCACGCCGTCGATGTTGGACAGCCTGCCAGCCAAGGCCGATGCACGGGCGTGATTGGCGCGCGCCAACCGGCCAAGCCCCTCCTCCCCCAACAGCGACAGGTGAATGGTGAACGCAAGACAGCAGAGGCCTGAGTTCGTGCAGATGTTGCTGGTCGCCTTGTCGCGGCGGATATGCTGTTCCCGGGTGGACAGCGTCAGTACAAAGCCGCGCCTTCCCACCGCATCCACCGTTTCGCCCGACAGCCGGCCCGGCATCTGGCGAATGAAGTTCTCGCGCGTGGCGAAAAGGCCGACATAGGGCCCGCCGAAATTGAGCCCGTTGCCGATCGATTGTCCTTCCGCCGTGACGACATCGGCACCTTGAGTTCCCGGTGGCTCCAGCAGGCCCAGCGAGACGATTTCCGTGACGACCGCGATCAGCAGCGCGCCTTTGGCATGCGCTGCCTCGGCAATCGGCTTCAGATCGCGGATCAGCCCGAATACATCCGGGCTCTGCACCACCACGCAGGCGGTCCGGTCGTCGATCAGCTCCGCGAGGTCTTCGGCTCTTCCGGGCATGATCGGCGCACGAATGACCTCGCCCGAGAGAGCCGCAACCGTTTCCACAGTTTCGGCATAGTGCGGATGCAGGCCGCAGGAGAGGATGGCTTTGGGGCGCTTCGTAAGGCGCTGCGCCATCAGCACCGCTTCGGCCGTGGCAGTCGAGCCGTCGTAGAGCGACGCGTTCGCCACTTCCATGCCGGTGAGCAGCGCCACTTGCGTTTGGAACTCGAAGAGATACTGCAGCGTCCCCTGGGCGATTTCCGGCTGGTAGGGCGTGTACGACGTGAGAAATTCCGAACGCTGGATCAGATGATCGACGGCGGCGGGAACGTGGTGCCGGTAGGCACCGGCGCCGCAGAAGAACGGCGCCGAGCCTGCGGACACATTTCGCCCCGCCATGCGCGATAGCGCGCGCTCGACCTCCAGTTCGCCTTGGGTATCGGGAAGATCGAACGCATCGCGGCTGACCACGGCCGATCGGGGGACGTCCCGAAACAGTGCATCCACGTCGCGCGCCCCGATCTTCGCAAGCATGGCTGCGCGATCGTCCGGCGTGAGAGGGAGGTAGCGCATGGCCGTCAAAGCCCTTTCAGGAAATCGGCGTACTGTCCGGCGCTCATCAGCTTGGCGAGTTCAGCCGAATCGCCGATCTTCAGTTTGAAGAACCAGCCTTCCCCTTCCGGATCGGCGTTCACCTTGGCGGGATCGTCGGCGATGGCGGCGTTGGCTGCCGTCACCTCGCCGCCGATCGGCGCATAGACTTCGCTGGCCGCCTTGACGCTTTCGACCACGGCGGCCTCGCCGCCCTGCCCTAGGCTGCGGCCCGGCTCCGGCAATTCGACATAGACCACATCCCCAAGCTGATCGGCGGCGTAGCGCGTGATGCCGACGGTCGCCTCGTCGCCGTCAATGCGAACCCATTCGTGCTGATCGGTATAACGCGTTTCGCTCATGGGTTTGTCCTCATCTCTCATTGCGAATTTGGGCGCGCTTATAGCGATGCGGCACGAACGGCATCGGCGCCACCCGCGCCGGCATCGGTCTGCCGCGGACGATCAGATCGATTTCCGTGCCGTCGGCCGCAAATCTGCTGTCGACATAGCCCATCGCAACCGGTGCATTCAGGCTCGGGCCGAAGCCGCCGCTGGTCACGCGGCCGATGATGCGGCCGCTCTTGTCGGCAATCTCGGTGCCCTCGCGCGCTGGCGCCTTGCCTTCGGGACGGATGCCGATACGGCGGCGCGACGAGCCATGGAAGACGCGGCTCATGATCTCCTCGGCCGCCGGAAAATCCTTGTCGAGCTTGCGGCGCTTGCCGATGGACCACACGAGGTTGGCCTCGACCGGGTCCGTGGTTTCGTCGATGTCGTGGCCGTAGAGGCAGAGGCCGGCCTCCAGCCGCAGCGAATCCCGCGCCCCCAATCCGATCGGCAGAACCTCCGGCTCCGCCAGGAGCGCGCGCGCGACGCGATCGCCGTCGGCACCCGCAAGCGAAATTTCGAACCCATCTTCTCCGGTGTAGCCGGAACGGCTCACGATGGCGGGCGCGCCGGCAACACGCGTGCGAATCACATTCATAAAGTTCAGCGCATCTATCCCGGGGGCATGCCGTTCCAGCACAGCGCCGGCCGCCGGTCCTTGCAGCGCGAGCAGGGCGCGATCGGGCATCGGCGTGACATCTGCCGCACCACGGAGCTTGTCCTCGAGGTAAGCGAAATCGCTTTCCTTCGTTCCCGCGTTCACGACGAGATAGAGATCGCGCTCGCCCGCCAGGCGCGAGAACATGAAATCGTCCTTGATTCCGCCGCGCTCGTTCAGCAGCAGTCCATAACGCTGCATGCCCTCCCGGAGCCCGATCGCATCCGCCGGCGTGACTCGCTCGAGTGCGCGCGCTGGATCGTCGCCCGACAGAAACGCCTGCCCCATGTGCGAGACGTCGAACAAACCGGCGCTCGCGCGCGTATGCAGATGTTCTTTCAGAATGCCGGTTGGATACTGCACCGGCATCTCATAGCCGGCGAACGGCACCATCTTGCCGCCGAGCTCGACATGAAGCGCGTGGAGCGGCGTTTTGCGAAAATTTTGTTCGGTGGACGCCAAGTCCAATGCCTCGAGGTTGGCGCGGCTTCCGAACGCCGGAATCGCGCGCCCCTCTGTCATTTGGACCTGAGAGATTTCCCCTGACGCCTAGTCAGGATTACCCCTTCGGTAAGGGCGAGAGCCGCCCTCTTTTCCAGAAGTTCATCACCTTCGCGGTCCTTTTGCCTGAGAGTTTCCGGGGCGGTTGCTCCTTCGGCCCCCGGCTTCGCGAATCGCTACGCCGGGCGTCTCCCGCGAGGGATCGTTTGTTCGCCGCTCATCCATCGCCTCCCGGCGGGGATGACCGTTGCGCCGCATCATAGTGGGCGAGCGCGGTGAGTCAAACGAGTGCGGCAGAACACCACCGATTCGCTCACATTCTCTTCGGCACCTCGATCCCGAGCAGGGTCAACACCTTGGTCAGTACCGAAAGCGTAAGGCCGACGAGCGCGAGCCGCGTGGTGCGCAGGGCATCGTCTTTCTCCGAAAGAATGTGGTGCGCGGTGTAGAACCGGCTGAAGATCTGCGCCAGCGTGAACACGTAATCGCACAGGATGTTCGGCGCGCGGTTCTGTTCGGCCCCTGCCATGGCGTTCGGCAGCGCGAGCAACTGCAGGATCAGCCCGCGCTCTTCCGGCGTGTGCAGAACCACGCGTTCGCCGCGCGTGAAATCCGCCGAATCGGCCTTGTTCAGAATCGACTGCATGCGCACCGCCGCGTATTGCAGATACGGCCCCGTCTTGCCTTCGAAGCGAGTGAAGCGCGCGAGATCGAAGACGTAGTCCGAGGTGCGGTGGTTCGAAAGATCGGCGAATTTCAGCGCCGCGATACCGATCTTACGCGCGATGTCCTTGCGCTCTTCCTCCGGATATTCCGCGGCAAGGCCCGCTTCGGCGAGGCGCTTCTCCGCTTCCTCCGTCGCCATGGCGATCAGGTCGTAGAGCTTCATCACGCCGCCGGCGCGCGTCTTGAACGGCTTGCCGTCGGGGCCGTTCATCGTGCCGAAACCGGCATGTTCGAGCTGCGCCTTGCCGCAATAGCCGGCCTTGCGCGCGGCGCGGAACACCTGCTCGAAATGCGTGTGCTGGCGCTGATCGACCACGTACAGAATGAGATCGGGATCGTGCGACTTCACCCGATCGATGACCGTGGCGAGATCGGTGGTGCCGTAGAGCACCGCACCGTCCGACTTCACCAGAATGAGCGGCGGCATCTCCTTCTTGTCGGTGGGCTCGGCGACCGGCACGATCACCGCGCCTTCACTTTCCACCGCAAGCCCGCGCGCTTTCAGGTCTTCGATCATCGGCGCGATCAGCGGCTCGACACTCGCCTCGCCTTTCCACAGATCGAAATGAGCCCCGAGGCTGTCCCATTCGCGCTCGAGGCCGACACGCGATACCTTGAAGAAATGCTCCCACAGCGCCCGATAGCCTGGCCTGCCCACCTGCAATTCCGCAGTGGCGCGACGGGCTTCTTGAAGCCGCGCCGTGTCGGCTTTGCAGGCAGCCGACGCCGCCGGATAGATTTCCTCGAGGTCCTCCATGGAGACCGGCGATTCTTGCGGATAGGGGCCGGTGTAACCCGGATCGAAATAGATCGGCGCGATCCCGCGATGCCCGATTTCGGAAATCAGCTGGCCCATCTGCAGCCCCCAATCCCCAAGGTGCACGTCACTGATCGTGTGCCAACCGTCGGCGCGGAACAGGCGCTGCAAGCTGTCGCCGATGACCGACGAGCGCAGATGGCCTACATGCATCGGTTTGGCGACATTTGCGCCGCCGAAATCGATGAGAACCGTTTTGCCCTTGCCGGTTTCGGGTGCGCCGAGGCACTCGTCCGTCGCGAGCGCGCCCATGCGCCGGGCCAGCGCTTCGTCGCTGACATCGAGATTGATGAAGCCGGGCCCGGCAATCTCCACCTGGGAAAAGATCGGGTTCGCCTTCAGCCGCGTGGCAATTTTATCTACGATCGCACGGGGATTGCCTTTCGCGATCTTTGCCGCCGGCAGCGCGCCGTTGCATTGGAACTGCGCCAAATCAGGCCGATCGGACGGCTGCACCGTTCCAAGCCCAGTCGGATATCCTTCCGCCGCGAACGCTTCGCCGGCGATCGCGGACAGTTCGTCAAGCAGCGACGTCATCGGGCGTAACGGCCGACCCGCCGGTTGTAATCCAGCTGTGCCTTGGTCAGCTGGAAGCCGACCAGAATTCCGTAATCCGTCGCCTTCTTGTCTCTGCCGACGGTGAGCACGAGCGAGTTCACCGAATCCTCGAAGCTGGTCGTGGTTTCCCCCGGTTGGAAAGCGAACGCGACCGAGAACTGCTGTTTGGCCAGAATCCTGCCTTCCGTCGTGATGGCGACAAAATACGGCAGCGTATAGCTCGCCGCCGCTTCGCCCTGCGTGCGGGTGGCACGGAAGGCGATGTCCACACTCGCCTGGACCTGCTTGCTGAACTTGCTGACGTCGCAATCGCGCTTCACATTCTGAATTTGCGCGGTATACACGGCGCTGGCCGGGCCGGACCCATTGGCCTGCAGCAGCGTCAGTGCGGAAGTGTCGACCAGCACCGAGACCGCGGGGCAGCGCTCGAGTTGGCTCGTCGAACAGGCGGCAAGCGCCACGCACGCTGCCGCGGCGGCGGCCTTGGCGAATCCATATTGCATCTTCAGAAGTCCGATCCCGGTGCTTGACAATGGAAGCGCCCGAGACGACTTGTCGAACGCGCTGGGCGGCGGCGGACTGTACTCAAGAGCCTCTCCAATGAAAAGCAGTGGACGACTGGCGCAATCGTATCGGCGGCAACGAGCGCGGGTTCCTGCCGCGTCGCGAGTTCGCGCTTGAAACATCCGGCCGTGGACATTTTCACCGACGGCGCTTGCTCCGGCAATCCCGGGCCGGGGGGCTGGGCCGCCATTCTCCGCTCAGGTCTGCACGAGAAGGAGGTCTCCGGCGGCGAGCCGGCGACGACCAACAACCGGATGGAAATCACCGCTGCGATCCGCGCCCTGCAATCGCTGAAAGGACCGTCGCAGGTCACCCTCCATACCGACTCGCGCTATCTGCTGGACGGCGCGACCATCTGGCTCCAGCGCTGGAAGGCGAACGGCTGGAAGACGGCCGACAAAAAGCCGGTGAAGAACGCCGATCTTTGGGGCGAACTCGACACGGCCGCCGCGCCCCATCGCGTCACCTGGCGCTGGGTCGAGGGGCATTCCGGCCACGTGGAGAACGAGCGGGCGGACGCGCTCGCCCGCGCCGCCATTCGGGGGCTCGGTCAGAGCTGATTCATGGCGTGTTCGGCGCTCGAGACGGAGAAGCCGCCGGGCTCTTCCACGTTCAATTGCTTCACCACCCCATCCTCAACGACCATCGAGTAGCGTTGGCTCCGCTTGCCCATGCCGAAGCGGCTTGCGTCCATCTCGAGGCCCAGAGCGCGGGTGAAATCGCCGTTGCCGTCCGCCAGCATCATGACCTTGTCGCCGGTGCCCTGCTGCTCGCCCCAGGCGCCCATCACGAAGGCATCGTTCACCGACACGCAGGCGATGGTGTCCACGCCCTTTTGCCTGATTTCTTCCGCATGCTGAACGAAGCCGGGCAGATGCTTCGCCGAGCAGGTGGGCGTAAAGGCGCCCGGCAGCGCGAAGAGAACCACCTTCTTGCCTTTGAATAGGTCGTCCGTCTTGATCGGCTGGGGCGTACCGCCCTTCATCTGCGTCAGGGTCGCAGAGGGAACTTTGTTCCCCACCTTGATGGTCATCGATCGTCTCCTTTAATCCGCCGGCTGGGTTGTAGCCGACTGGATAGCCAGCCGAAAACCCCGAAACCCAAGGTGCGTTCCAGGGTGGCGGGATCACCCGGGCATGTTATCGTACCAACATGGCAAGCACAGAACGGCCGCAGGCCATCAGCGGCGACAATTTCCTGGAAGGGAAACTGCTTATCGCGCTGCCCGGAATGTCGGATCCGCGGTTCGAACGCAGCGTCATCTATATGTGCGCCCACTCTGTGACGGGCGCCATGGGTCTCATCATCAACAAGCCCATCGAAGGGCTCGGGTTCCAGGAGCTTCTTCGTCGTCTGGAGCTCCCGGTTTCGGAGAAAACGCCGAACTCGGCGATCCTTTTCGGCGGGCCGGTGGAGACCGGCCGCGGTTTCGTTCTTCACAGCGGCGACTATGAAGGCGCCGACTCCACCCTTCCCATCTCGCCGGACATTTCCCTGACCGCCACGTTGGACATTCTGCGGGCGATTTCTGAAGGTGATGGCCCCGAAAGAGCGCTGTTCGTGCTCGGTTATGCCGGGTGGGGACCGGGCCAGATCGAGTCCGAGATCCAGGCGAACGGTTGGGTCCATTGCGACGCAGACAGTTCGTTGATTTTCGGCGCCAATATGGAATCCAAATGGGCCGTCGCGCTCCGGAAGCTTGGGATCGACATGTCCGGCCTGTCAGCCCACGCCGGTCGCGCCTGACCGCATCGTTGCATCTTCCGGCCAATGCCCGCCGGCCGCTTCGGCCCGGAAGTGGCTTGCGATGAATTTCAGCGCCTCGTCCGCCGGCAATGGGGGGCTGAAATGGAAGCCTTGCGCGAATTTGCATCCCAGCTGCTTCAGCCAGATGGCATCGCGCTCGGATTCCACCCCTTCCACAATGACCGTGCGATTGAGTTCGCGGGCCAGCGCCACGATGGAATTCATCACCGTCGTCGCATCGGCTTCCTCCTGCGAGCTGCCGCGGCGGGCGAGAAAACTCCGGTCGATCTTCAAGGTTTCGAACGGCAGATCCTTTAATTGGCTCAAGGTGGAGAGACCGGTGCCGAAATCGTCTATGGCAAGACCGGCTCCCATGTCCCGAAGCCGTTCGAGAATGCGCCGGGCTTCGGGATCGATCTGGATCGCGCTTTCCGTCACTTCCAGCTTGAACGTGCCAGCACGGAAATTGCCGGCCGAAACGAGCTTCTCCACCGTTCCCGCAAAATTGCTCTCGCGCAACTGACGCCGCGAGACGTTCACGCTGACGAACAGCGGCGGCTCGACCGGAAAGTAGTGCTGCCAGTCGGCAAGATCGCTCGCGGCGCGCTCGAGTGCGAACCGGCCCAGCGCCACGATGAGACCCGTCTCCTCGGAATGCGCGATGAAATCGCTGGGCGACACCAAGCCTTTCTCCGGATGATGCCAGCGCAGCAGCGCCTCGAATCCAGCGACCGAGCCGTCGCTCAAACGAATGATCGGCTGGTAATGGATGGCGAATTCGTTCTGGCTGAGGCCGCGCCGCAGATCGGTTTCCAGTGCGACCGCATCGCCCCGCGCCAGTTCCTCCATGTCGGGCGCGAAGATTTTCCAACAGCCGCCGCCGTGCCGCTTGGCGAGCCCCAAAGCGGTCTCCGCGTTTTTGATCAGCTCCAGCGGGTCCTCGGCATCCCGGCCGGCGACGACGCCCACGCTCGCCGAGGCAAACACGTTGCGGCCGCTGACCGAGAACGGCGCGCTGCAAAGATCGACAAGTTCCGCGCCGATCCGCGCACATTGATCGGCCGCCGCCGGAACGATCAGGGCAAAACTGTCGCCGCCGATGCGAAAGGCGTGGGTGCCGGCCGTAAACCGCTTGCTCAGCCGCGAGGCGAGACCGACAAGCATCTGATCTCCGCCTGCGTCACCCAAGCTGGCGTGAATGGCCTTGAACCGGTCGATGTCGAAGATGGCGAATGCCAGCGTACTCCACTCGCCCGCCATCTTCTCGAGTCGTTCGAGCAGCGCCACGCGATTGCCGAGGCCGGTCAAGCTATCCTGCAAAGCGCGATCGGGCGCGGCAATTTCGGATTCCTTGCGCGCGGTCACGTCGGCAACAAGACCGAGACATCGGCTGCCGGCCGCGCCGCTTGGACCAAGTACGGTTGCGCGCAGTTCCAGCCAGGGATATCGGCCGCTTGCGCTTCGCATGCGGAATTCCATCCGGAAGGCAAGGCCGGGATGGGCCCGATACTCGCTCAGCGCATCGACATAGACCTGCCGGTCGTCCGGATGAATGCGCGCAATCCACTCATCATGCGCGATCGTCCCCGCCCCGGCGAGAGCGATGATGCGCGCTGTTTCTTGCGACAAGCGAAGCTTGTTCGCGGTGAAATCGAGGTCGTAAATACCCTGGTGCGATGCCGCGATAGCCGCCGCAAATTCGGAGCTATCCTGCGCGTTTGGCCGGTCCGGTTCGGCCGCTGCGGCAGCCAAAGCTGGAGTTCCTGCAGCTTGGCGCTGCGCGCGCGCCAGCGGCAGAATCGCAATCCCCTCCCCTGCCGCGATCGCCAGCGCCAGCAGCACCGCGCCGGCTGCGGTAAACCCCGCGATCATGCCGGACGCCATCGGATTCTGCTGAAACGCTCCCAGCGCCGCAGCCGCACCGGCCGCGGTGACCAGCGCAAAGACGGCGGCGCTCGGCGCGACTACGCGGGCGGCTTTCGATCCCTTCAGCCCGCGATGCACCAAGTACGCGGCGATGGCCGCGGTGCCTATAACGACCAGGATGTAGGTCAGGAGCGTCGCGCCCGGCACGCCTAGGAACGCGAGCAGCGACAGTGCAACCAGGCCGAGAAACACCCATCGCCTCCCGCGTTCGGCGGACGGCCACGCGTCGGTCAGCGGCGCGACAAAATCGGTCAGGCGCAGGGCTGCGGCCAGTGCCAGCCCAGCCAGCAAGGCGCCAAGGCCATAAGGGCCGCCGACCACCGTCGTCCAGCCGGCGTCGAGCACCTCGGCCCCGTGGAGCCGGGTGAGAAATACCATCGCCAAAGTCACGGCAGTCCAACCCGGCGCCGGATGGGCGGTGATGATGGCCACACCCGCCATGATGGCCATGGCCGCCGCAATCAATCCGGCGACCGCGGCAAGGAAAATCGCAAGCTGCCGGTTGTGAGCGACGAGCGCCGGCTCATTCCAGGCGAGAATGGACGGCTTCTCGTCGGTATGGATGATGCGCACCGCCAACGACGCCGTGGTCGCCGGCGGGACCGTCACCTCAAAGGCGTGCCGCCCCAGCGCGTGAACGCGTTGGACGGTGACGCCGGAATCCGAACTCGCCACCTGCAGAACTTCCGGCCGGTCGCGGCAGGGAAAGATGTGCAGCGCCGCATTCGGCGGATCCGCCGCAACCAAGACGCGGGTGACCGCGCGCACCGAGCCGTTGGTCGCGGAGATTAGATACCAGCGGGAGCCGTCACCTTCGCGACCTGCCGGAGCGTTGTACGGCGTGAGCAGATCCTTGAGATCGACCACCGCGACCGATCCCGAGAAATCGATGCTCAGCTGATCCTTCACCGGTTTTGGCGCGACCACGGGCGCCGCACAAGCCAGCGAGCCGGCAAGCAGCGCCGCCACCAGCGCGACCGTGTATTTCAGAATGTGTTTCACTGTGGCTCCGATGAAGGCGGAAACGTCTGTTGGGGTCAACCCACGGGCGCCTCTTCGGCCAGCAGGGCAAAGAGAACGTGATCCTGCCATTCGCCGTTGATCTGCAGATAACGGCGGGCAAGACCTTCCTGCTTGAACCCGGTCTTGATCAGCAAACTCTTCGACGGGTCGTTCGACGGCAGACACGCCGCCTCGATGCGATGGAGGCCGAGTGTCTGAAAGATGAACGGCAGCAGGGCGCGAATGGCGTCCTGCATGTAACCCTGCCGCGAAAACCGCTCGCCGATCCAGTAGCCGAGCGCGCAGCATTGCGTGACGCCGCGGCGCACGTTCGACAGCGTGCAGCCGCCGAGCAACACCTCATCCTCCTTGCGGAACACGAAGAAGGCATACGCGGTGTCGTTGCGAGTTTCATGCGCGTAGCGCTTCAGGCGGCGGCGGAATGCGCCTTTGGTAAGTTCGTCGCGCGCCCATTGCGGCTCCCACGGCGACAGGAACGCGCGGCTATCGCTGCGGAGCTTCGACCACTGCAAATGATCGCCCATGCGCGGATAGCGCAGATACACCCGGTCGCCGCGGATCACCGGCTGCTGGCCACCGGGGAACGTGAGTCCCCGCATGAAGGCCATCGGCCCAGTTTTCATTCCGCTTGCGCCAGCGCTTCAACTGACGATGTTTCCGTGCCTGAGGGCAGCTTGGGCGAAGCCCGCTGCGCGGTCTGGCGGGCGGCGTCCGCACCGAATCGTCCGGTGAAGCTGTCGTAATCCTCAAGGCTGTTATGCGGGCCGACAACGGCCAATGACGGGCTGGCCGTGTTCATCACCCGCTCGCCGAACCGCCGCACCGCGGCCGCATCGACGGCGTCCAGCCTCGCGGTCAGTTCCTCGACCGGGATCACCCGGCCAAAGGTGAACAGCTGGCCCGCGATCTGCTCGGCCCGCGTAGCCGGGCGCTCCAAGCCCATCAGCAGGCCGGATTTCATCTGCGCTTTGGCCCGCGCGACTTCCTGCTCGCTTGCATTTGCTGCCAGCGCCGCCATTTCGCCTGCGATCACGCCGGAAATTTCGGCAGCCTCGGTTTCCCCGGTTCCGGCATAGACGCCGACGATACCCCCATCGCTGAACGACTGCCCGAAGGCATAGATCGAGTAGCAGAGCCCGCGTTTCTCGCGCGCCTCCTGGAACAGCCGGGACGACATTCCGCCGCCGAGCGCGGCCGCGTACACCTGCGAGACGTAGAAATCCGGATCTGTGCTGGACGCGCCCGGGAATGCGTACGTGACGTGGACCTGCTCGAGGTCTTCGGCCACGCGCATGTCTCCGCCCGCGTAGAGGGCAGGCTGCGGCGGCTGCGCCTCGCCGGCCACGAGTCCGTCGAAGTGCTGGCGGACGAGACCCACGACGCGCGCATGCTCCACCGCTCCCGAGGCGACGAACACCATGCTGGACCCGCGGTAATTGGCGCCCATGTAGGTTTGCAGGTCACCGCGGCCGAAATTGGAGACCGTGTCCTCGTTGCCAAGAATCGGCCAGCCCATCGGCTGATCCGGAAATGCGACCGACTGCAGGTGATCGAACACGATGTCGTCGGGCGTGTCGCGGGCCTGGCCGATCTCCTGCAGCACGACCTGCCGCTCCCTCTCCAGTTCCGCCTGCTCGAACGTCGGGTGCGTCAGGATGTCCGCCAGGATGTCGATGGCCAGCGGCACGTCCGCCTTGAGCGTCCGCATATGGAACGCGGTCTGCTCCCGGCTGGTGTAGGCATTCATGAAGCCGCCCACCGCCTCGATTTCCTCCGCGATCTGCCGTGCCGTCCGCCGCTCGGTGCCTTTGAAGGCCATGTGCTCCAGCATGTGGGAGATGCCCATGACCGGCCGGGTCTCGTTGCGGCCGCCGGTATTCACCCAGACACCGAGTGCGGCGCTTTCCAGTTGCGGCATCGGGTCGGTCACCACGGTCAAGCCGTTGGCCAGTTTCGTGATTTCCACATTCATGGAGGTGTCGATCTTTCTCAAAGACATGCGGCCACGCGCGGGCGCCAAATTTCTTTAGAGGCGCGGTGCGAGAGCGGGCAAGCGATTTCCTGAAAGCCCAGAAAAGCCTGGATCTCGGCGGCTTGGGCTGCAGCCGGTTCGTCCGGGGCACAGTGCGAGAGATGGGGATAATATGCAAAACCAGCGTGACGCAGTCAAGAGCCTGTCCTAAACAAATTTTTGCCGGCCTAAGGTGAGGAGCTACATAGGATTAAAGACCACAGAGGTGTTCGGAGGCGCCGGTGCCGGACCCCGTTTTTTCATTCCGCTGGCGGACGCCAGCCGATGCGGCCGCGTGAAAAATGGAAGGCGAGCCATCCGCCCAGAACGACGGCGGCCAGGCCAAACCAGGTGATCGCGTATTGCAGGTGCTCGTTGCGGAAGGTGACGACCGTCTGTCCCCCCTTCGGCCAGCCGCCGGGATTTGGCGCGGCGTCGGCTTCGACAACAACCGGCGCCGCGACTCTCACGTGATCGGCGTTGGCGATCCCCGCGACGTTGCGCGCATACCAGATGCGCCTCGCGAGGTTCGGCGCTGGCGTGAACAGGCCAGGCGCGTCCGGGACGCGCCACACACCCACGATGTGCTGCTCGCCTGTCAGCTCGCCCGCGGGCCGGGTGCGCGGGTCGCGCAGGCGCTCAGGCACCATGCCGCGATCGACGAGAAGCGTACGCCCATCATGCAGCGTGAAGGGTGCGACGACGTGATACGCCGGCGCACCGTTCGCGTCGGTGCCAAAAACATACGATTCCTTTGAATTGGCGAAGCGGCCCGCGAGTGCGACCCGCCGGTATTGCGCCCGCTGTCCCATGGCGAGTGCCTGAGCCGCCGACATCGGGGGCGCTTGCAGATTGCGCTGCACCTGCGCGATCAGCGCCAGCTTCCACTGTAGGCGCTCGATCTGCCACACGCCGAGCGCAACGCAGCCGAGAAACAGTGGCAGCATCAGCGCGGTGAATTTCCAGAGCGGACGAAAGCGGAGCATCACTCCATCAGCCGGGCTTCGCCGGCCCGGTGTTTGTATTGCAAGACGATGAGCACGGACTTCACCAAGCGCAGGAACGCGAACGTCAGCACAATAATCGCCGGCAACCAGATTGCGGCATGAACCCAATACGGCGGCTGAAACGCGACTTCCACGATCAGCGCGCCACCGGCGACGAGGAATCCCACGATGAGGATGACAAACACTGCGGGCCCATCGCCGGGATCGAAGCTGGAATAATCGAGACCGCATGCCCCGCAGCGCGGCGCGACCGCAAGATAACTGGCGAACAGGGAGGCTTGTCCGCAGCGTGGACACCGGCCCAACAGCGCGGCTCGGATGGTGCCCTGCCCGGTCGCGGTTGCGTCCATCAGGCCTGGGTGATCGCGCTGGCGCCCCAGACGTAGATGCAGGAGAATAGGAACAGCCACACCACGTCGACGAAGTGCCAGTACCAGGCCGCGGCTTCGAAGCCGAAATGGCGGTCGGGCGTGAACTGGCCGGCAATGGCGCGGAACAGGCAGACCGTGAGGAAGATTGTGCCGATGATCACGTGCATGCCGTGGAAGCCGGTGGCCATGAAGAAGGTCGAGCCGTAGATGGCGTCGAAATTGCCGGCCCCGGCCGCCAGGCTCACATGCGCCGGATCGGTGAACGGCACCAGCGCCAGATGATTGAAGCCGAAGGTGAACGGCGCGTGGCTGTACTCATATGCCTGAACGGCGGTGAAGGACGCGCCGAGAAGCACGGTCAACAGCAACCCCTGGACCGCGCCCTTGCGGTCACCGGTCTGGATCGCGTGGTGCGCCCAGGTGACGGTGGTGCCGGAGGTCAGCAGGATGAGCGTGTTGAGCAGCGGGAAATGCCAAGGGTCGAGCGTGATGATGCCGGACGGCGGCCATTGCCCGATGGATACGTCGTGCGGGAAGAGCTTGAAATTGAAATAGGCCCAGAACCAGGCAAGGAAGAACATCACTTCGGAGGCGATGAACAGCACCATGCCGAAGCGCAAGCCCAGCTTCACCACAGGCGTGTGATCGCCTTCGACCACCGATTCGTGGATCACGTCGCGCCACCAGCCCGCCATCGTGTAGAGGACGAGCACGAGACCGATGACGAAAATCCACGGCTGACCGTTCAGCCCGTGAAAGGCGCCGTAGTCCTTGTTCATCCAGAAGACGGCGCCGATTAGCATGGTGAAGGCGCCGATGGACCCGATGATCGGCCACCCGCTGGGGTTCACCAGATGATAGGGATGCTTGACCTCTGCGTGCGCCATGTGAACCTCTTCCGTCCCCCTCGCCGATCAGTGGCCGAACTGTATGCCGAGCCGCACGATCGTCATCAAGAAAAACAAAATCACCAACCCGCCGAGCACCAGCGCGATGGCGTAATTGCGTTTGCGCCGCTCGCGGGCATTGCGCTCGTCATCCCCCTCGCCATTGGCCATTGCCTCACATCCAGGCGCCGAAGGCGTCCGCGCCAAACGGCGCGATGTCCATCAGCCGCTCGAGGATGAGCGCGGCGAACAGGGCGAAGAGATAGAGAATCGAAACGCCGAACAGCCGCCGGGCCGCCGGCTCTTTCGCCTCGTCGGTTTCGCGGCACACAGCGATGGCGCCGAACAGCATCCAGCCGCCGAACAGCAGCGCGGCCGCGGCGTAGAGCGGTCCGCCGAGTCCGATGAAGACCGGCGCCAGCCCGACCGGAAACAGCAACAAGGCATAGGCGAGAATCTGCTTGCGCGTGGACGCCTTGCCCTTCACCACCGGCATCATCGGCACGCCGGCGCGCGCGTAATCTTCTGAGCGGTAGAGCGCGAGAGCCCAAAAATGCGGCGGCGTCCAGAGGAAGGTGATCGCGACCAGCACCAGCGGCGCGACCGCGAGGTTCCCCATCACCGCGGCCCAGCCGATGGCCGGCGGCAGCGCTCCCGCCAATCCACCGATGACGATGTTCTGCGCCGTGCGGCGCTTGAGCCAGAGCGTGTACACGAACACGTAGAAGAAGATGGTGAAGGCGAGCAGCGCCGCAGCAAGCGGGTTCACGAACAGGCCCATCATTGCGACGGAGGCAACCGCGATCCACCAGCCGAACACGAGCGCGTCTTGGCGGGCAATGTGCCCGAGCGGAATGGGACGGGCCGCGGTCCGCGTCATCCGCGCGTCGATATCGGAATCGTACGCCATGTTGAGGGCACCCGAGGCGCCGGCGCCGAGTGCGATGCACAGCAAGGCCGTGAACGCCACCAGCGGATGCACGTGCCCCGGCGCCACCGCGATTCCGGCAAGCCCAGTGAACACCACCAGCGACATCACCCGCGGCTTGAGCAGCGCGAAGAAATCGCCGACCGTCGCCGCGCGCGCCTGTGCCCCGAGGACGGCGGTTGTTATCATCAGCTAATGCACTCCGCCCATCGCGATGCGCGGCAGCTCGTTGTAGGTGTGGAACGGCGGCGGCGACGGCAGCGTCCACTCCAGCGTCGTGGCGCCCGCGCCCCAAGGATTGTCGCCGGCAAGCCGCTTGCGCAGGAACGCTTCCGCCATGCAGACCAGGAACACGATCAGGCCGGCTGCTGAAATATACGAGCCGACGGAGGAGACGAAGTTCCACCCCGCAAAAGCGTCCGGATAATCCGCAATGCGGCGCGGCATGCCGGCGAGCCCCAGGAAGTGCTGCGGGAAGAAGGTCAAGTTGACGCCGATGAACATCAGCCAGAACTGCGTTTTCGCCAGCGTTTCGTTATAGGTGTAGCCAGTGATTTTGGGGAACCAGAAGAACCATCCGGCGAAGATGGTGAACACCGCCCCGAGCGACAACACATAGTGGAAGTGCGCCACGACGTAATAGGTGTCCTGCAGGCTGACATCGACGCCGGCGTTCGCCAGCACCACCCCGGTAACGCCGCCGATAGTAAACAGGAAAATGAATCCGATCGCCCACAGCATGGGCGTCTTCAATTCGAGGCTGCCGCCCCACATGGTCGCGATCCAGGAGAAGATCTTGATGCCCGTCGGCACGGCGATCACCATGGTGGCGAACACGAAATAGGCTTTGGTGTCGACCGTCAGGCCCACCGTGTACATGTGGTGCGCCCACACCATGAAACCGATGAAGCCGATCGCAACCATCGCGTAAGCCATGCCGAGATAGCCGAACACCGGTTTCCTCGAGAATGTCGAGACCACATGGCTGACCATGCCAAAGCCCGGCAGGATCAGGATGTAGACCTCGGGATGGCCGAAGAACCAGAACAGATGCTGATACAGGATCGGATCGCCGCCGCCGGCCGCGTTGAAGAAGCTGGTGCCGAAATGACGATCGGCCAGCAGCATGGTGATCGCGCCGGCCAGCACCGGCAGCGACAGCAGCAGCAGAAACGCCGTCACCAGGATCGACCATACGAACAGCGGCATCTTGTGCAGAGTCATGCCGGGCGCGCGCATGTTGAAGATGGTGGTGATGAAATTGATCGCGCCCAGGATCGACGAGGCGCCGGCGATATGGATCGAGAAGATCGCGAGATCCATCGCTGGGCCCGGCGAGCCATAGGTCGAGAGCGGCGCGTACAGCGTCCAGCCGCCGCCAACTCCGGTGCCGCCGGAATCCCCTTCCACGAACATCGACAGCACAAGCAGCGTGAAGGAGAACGGCAGCAGCCAGAACGAGATGTTGTTCA
>DIZC01000002.1:18611-44497 GCA_002429315.1 Alphaproteobacteria bacterium UBA6038 | reverse complement strand
GAAGATCTGCAGGCCCGGATACATCAGCTCGAGCCGCATGAAAATCGACAACGTGAAGCCGACGAGACCCGCGCAGATCGCGAAGATCAGGTACATCGTGCCGATGTCTTTGTGGTTCGTGGAGTAGACGAAGCGGCGCCAGCCGTGCGGGCGGTCGTCGTGGGCGGCGTGGGCGATATCGGCCATGGGTGATCCTACTTAGTCAGCGCGGCGACGCGCGTGTCAGTCTGGATGGCGGCGAATTTCTTCTTGGCACCCGCCAGCCAAGTAGCAAAATCGCCCTGGTTCACCACTTTCACCTCAATTGGCATGAAAGCGTGGCGCGCCCCGCAAAGTTCCGAGCATTGGCCGTAGAAGGTGCCCAGCTGGGTCGCCTTGAACCAGGTCGTGTTCAGCCGCCCCGGAACGGCATCCATTTTCACGCCGAAGGCGGGCACCGCCCAAGAGTGGATCACGTCTGCCCCGGTGGTGACCACTTCGACGACCTTGTTGATCGGCACCACGATGACATTGTCGACGCCCAAGAGCCGCGGCTCATGCCGCTTCATGGCGTCACCCTCCGACAGGCCGAGCGAGTCGAACGTAAAGTTCGTCTTCGGGTATTCGTAGCTCCAGAACCACTGCTTACCGATCGCCTTGATGGTCAGGTCGGGCTTCGGCATGTCCGCTTCGTAGTACAGCAGCTTGAAGGAGGGGATCGCGATGATAACCAGGATGATCACCGGCACGATCGTCCACATCACTTCCAGCGTCGTGTTGTGGGCCGTCCTGCTTGGCGTGGGATTGGCGCGACGATTGTAGCGGACCATGATCCACAGCAGCAGGGCCAGCACGAACAGCGAGATGGCGGTGATGATGTAGAGCAGGAGGCGATGGAAATCCTCGATGTTCTCCATCACCGGCGTGACGGCGGGTTGGAAATCCATCTGCCACGGCTCGGGCTTGCCGGTAGGGACCGCTCCCGCGGCCGTGGCCGCAAGTAGCGACATCATTGCGGCCCCCGCCAAAGCGTTCGCTCGAAATATCGACGGCATTGGGCACCCTCGCAGATGATCGGCGGACGCTGGAGCGCGCCCGCTGCCCATAGAATCCGGCGGCGATTTAGGGCGCTTGGGCCTGCGAAGTCATTGCGACCCTATGCCGCGCGGAATGCAGGAATTCTTATGGTCGTGACCATATGAAGGAGACGGGGCATGGTACCCCGGTCGCGATTACGGGAGCCGAGCGATGATTGGCGATCTTTTCTTCGATGAAACGGGGCTGGACCGCGGCCGCGTGCAGCGGCTGGTCGATGAGTCGCTCAACGAGGCAGACGACGGCGAATTGTTCCTCGAATACCGCCAGAGCGAAAGTTTCGTCTTCGATGACGGCCGGCTGAAGGCCGCCACGTTCGATACGACTCAGGGCTTCGGCCTGCGCGCCGTGGCGGGCGAAGCGACCGGCTACGCGCATGCTTCCGAATTGTCGGAAGAGGCGATCCGACGCGCGGCGGGTACGGTGCGTGCGGTGACCAAAGGGCATTCGGGCACGGTGGCGCTCTCACCTGCCCGCACCAACCGCAAGCTCTATGCCGATATCGATCCGCTGCATTCCGCGAATTTCGAGGCCAAGGTGAAGCTGCTTGGCGAGATGAACGAATATGCACGGAAGCTGGACCCGCGGGTGAAGCAGGTGTCGTGTTCGCTCTCCGGCGCATGGCAGAACGTGGAGATTTTGCGAGCGGGCGGCGAAGTCTATCGCGATATCCGCCCTCTCGTGCGGCTGAACGTATCGGTTGTGGTGGAAGAAAGCGGCCGGCAGGAAGCCGGCAGTTTCGGCGGCGGCGGCCGCGAGGGCTACGAAAGCTACCTCGACGCGGCGTATTGGCACGCCGCCGCGGACGAGGCGTTGCGCCAGGCGCTGGTCAATTTGACATCGGTCCCGGCACCCGCGGGCGAAATGCCTGTGGTGCTTGGCCCCGGCTGGCCCGGAATTCTGCTGCACGAAGCGATCGGCCATGGCCTTGAAGGCGACTTCAACCGCAAGAAGACGAGCGCGTTTGCCGGACTGCTGGGCGAGCGCGTGGCCGCGCCGGGCGTGACGGTTGTGGATGATGGCACCATCGCCAATCGCCGCGGCTCGCTCAGCATCGACGATGAAGGCACGCCCACCTCGCGCACCGTGCTGATCGAAGACGGAATCCTCAAAGGCTACATGCAGGACCGGCAGAACGCGCGGCTGATGGGCATGCAGCCCACCGGCAACGGACGGCGTGAATCCTTCTCCTGCTCGATCATGCCGCGCATGACGAACACTTACATGCTCGGCGGCAACACCGATCCTGCGGAAATTCTCGCGAGCGTGGATCGCGGCGTATACGCGGTGAATTTCGGCGGCGGACAGGTGGACATCACCAACGGCAAATTCGTGTTCTCCTGCACCGAAGCCTACATGATCGAGAACGGCAAATTGGGACCGGCGATCAAGGGCGCCACCCTGATCGGGGATGGCCCGATCGCACTGAAGCACGTGAAGATGATCGGCAACGACATGAAGCTCGACACCGGCGTCGGAACCTGCGGCAAGAACGGGCAGTCGGTGCCGGTGGGAGTCGGCCAACCCACCCTGCGCATCGATGGCCTCACCGTCGGCGGCACCGCGGCATAACGGCGGCGGGTCGCCGACAGGATCGCAGCGCAGCAAACATTTCTGGTGCGACGGAGCGGGCCGCTTGTTCTACCGTTCTCGTTGTATGGAATACGCGGAATTTCCAACCCTCTACGGCAGTCGCTTGGGCCAGCTACGATGCCCGCCAGCGTCTGATGCACGCTGCTTATCGCGAGAAATTGCGAGTCTATAAATACAAAGCCGTTCCACCGCAGGAGTTTCGCAATCTCGTGAGTGCAGAACCCAAAGGAACATACATCAATCGCTTCATCAACCCTGTTTATGAGTACGAAGAGGTGACGCCGCAAAAACCCAAACCGGCAAGGTCCAAGCGAAAGCGCAAGCGAGCCCGCGGCGCACGCCGCTCTTGACCCATACAGCCTATGCGCATAAAGTATGCGCATGACGAAAAACGGCATGGCTGAGCCCAAGCGCACCTTCCGCGGCGCCGCTTCAGAACCGCGCCGCGGTCGCCCTGGAAGCGCAAAGCCACGACGAAAGCTAGCTGTGAATCTCTCTGTCGACGCCGAGCTTTTGGCGGTAGCCAAGCAAATGAAGCTGAATCTCTCAAGCACGTTGGAAGCGGCACTGCACAAGCTGACAGAGGAGGAGCGCATCCGACGCTGGCGCGCGGAAAATAAGCACGTGGTCGACTCCTACAACGCGTATATCGAGCGAAACGGCATTCTTGGCGAAGAGCTTGTCGACCTCGATGAGCCGACAGTTTGACGCGTACCCAAATCCGCTGAAGGCCGGGCGGGAAGAGCGGCCATATCTTCTTGTTGTGCAGCACGCATTCTGGTCGGACAGACCCTCGCGGATCGTCATCCCACTTGTCACGACCTCCGCCATTCGGCCGGAACCACGGCTGAATCCCATTCTCATCGTCCGGGGACGACAGCTCTATCTCTCTCCGACGGAGATGTTCACCATTTCCACAAAGTACCTTCGGAACCCGATCACAAACCTAGAAGCCGAGCGCTACCGCATCATTTCGGCGCTCGATCTGGTATTCGCCGGGATCTGATCAAAAGCGCCTACCAACGGAAGTTGTTCACTCGCCGAAAGTGGCACCTGGATTGAGCGGCTCCAGGCGGATGAGTCGCGAATCCAGCACCGCCGCCTGGCGGTGCTTCACGTGCTCCCTGTATTCCGGATCAGTGACCATGGCGAGGAATGCCGCCGCGCTGGGATATTCGGCAATGAAGGCGAGATCCCATTTCTCGCCGGCCGGACCGGTAACCACCGCCTCGGGCCTGCCCGCCCACACCTGTTTGCCGCCCACGCGACGGAAGATCGGCCCGGAGCTGCGCCCGTATGCACGGTAGGCTTCGAGCCCGCTCAAATTCTTGCCGTGATCGGGATGTTCTTCCGGATACGCCGCAGTGTCGCGCAGCCGGATGAGATTGAGCATCTGGATGGGCGTATCGCGGGGCAGCGCCTTAAAAGCCTCGAACTGTTCACGCAGCGGATCGATCGAACCGGCCATTTTTTCCTTTCCTTTCAGCGCGCGCCCAGATCGTCAGAGGAAATTGTATTCAGTGAACAGGCGCGCGAGATCACCCCGCCACTCGCCGTGGAATTTGCGCAGCAGTTCTTCGGACCGCGTGTAGCCGCGCTCGACGAGTTCGCGTAGCGGTACGAGAAAACCCTCTTCCGACGTGCCGGACGTGTCCTCGTTCGCGCGGCGGCGCAGGCCCGCTGCGGAAATGTCCAGCATGCCGCGCGCGAGGTCGCCGATGGTGCGGTTGCGGATCGGCGTGCGGAAGCCGAGCGCCGGCACGGCCTGGCGCATGGCTTCGCGCTCCTCCGCGGTCCAGTCCTTCACCAGATCCCATGCGGTATTCAGCGCGGTTTGATCGTAATAAATGCCGACCCACAGCGCCGGCAGGCCGCAGATGCGCCGCCACGAGCCGCCATCCGCGCCGCGCGTTTCGAGAAACGTCTTCAGCCGCACTTCGGGAAAAATGGTGGTGAGGTGATCCGCCCAATCGTCCATAGTGGGCGTGATGCCCTTCAGCTCAGGCACCCGGCCTTCGAGAAAGGCGCGAAAGCTTCGCCCCGCGACGTCGATATAGCGGCCGTCGCGATAGACGAAATACATCGGCACATCGAGCGCATAATCGACATAGCGCTCGAACCCCATGCCGCTTTCGAACACGAACGGCAGCATGCCTGCACGGTCGTTGTCGACATCCGTCCACACATGCGAGCGGTAGGAGAGAAACCCGCTCGGCTTGCCTTCGCGGAACGGCGAATTGGCAAACAGCGCGGTGGCAACCGGTTGCAGCGCCAGCCCGACGCGAAATTTCTTCACCATGTCGGCTTCGTCGGAGAAATCGAGGTTCACCTGCACCGTGCAGGTGCGGAACATCATCTCGAGCCCGAGGCCGCCGACCTTCGGCATGTAGTTGCGCATGATCTGGTAGCGGCCCTTTGGCATCATCGAGACGTCGTCGAGCCGCCAGGTGGGCGCATAACCGAGGCCGATTACCCCCGCGCCGATTTCGTTGGCTACCTGGCGCACCTGCTCCTGATGCGTGTTCACCTCGTGGCAGGTTTCGTGGACGGTTTTCAACGCCGCGCCAGAGAGCTCGAATTGTCCCCCGGGCTCCAGGCTGATGGCGCCATCCTTACCGGAGAGGCCGATGATGTTGTCGCCTTCCATCACCGGCACCCAGCCGAAGCGGCGCATGCCTTCTAGTAGTGCACGGATGCCGGGCCGGCCGTCATAGGCCAGCGGCTTGTGGGTGGCGAGATCGTAGACAAACTTCTCGTGCTCGGTGCCAATGCGCCAAGCCTCGCGCGGCTTGCAGCCATGCTCCGTGTAGCGGACGAGGTCGTCCCGCGACCCGATCGGGCCACCCGCATGCTGCGGTATGGACATGACGCCTCCTCCGGCCGCGCGGTGCGGCACCCCCTCGGCGCTCGCGTGAATTTTATTTCAGCCGATCCGTCGTATGTAGTTTTGAACCGTGCAGGCGGCAAGGCTCAGCGCCAGTCGCCCACCAGCGCCTGCCAGACGGCCAGCGCCGCCAGCGCCGCGGTGTCGGCGCGCAGAATGCGGGGCCCGAGCGACACTGGGAACACGTACGGTAGCGCGCGGATGGCCGCGCGCTCGGCGAGATCGAAGCCGCCTTCCGGACCGGTGAGCACAGCCCAGGCGCCAAAAGCGGCCCGCAACGCCTCCACGATCGGGGAGGCTTCGCCGGCTTCATCGCAGAACAGGAGGCGGCGGTCTGCGGGCCAGGCTGCCAGCAGCTTGTCGAGCGGGAGCGGTTCGCGGACTTCCGGGACGGTGAGGCGGTCCGATTGCTCGGCCGCTTCGATGGCGTTCGCGCGCATGCGTTCGACATTGACGCGCGACACGATAGTTCGCCGCGTGATCACCGGCTGCAGTACCGAGACGCCGAGCTCGGTTGCCTTCTGCGCGAGGTAGTCGGCGGGTGTCTTCTTGATGGGCGCAAAGCACAGCCAGAGGTCCAGGGTGCCTTGCTGCGGTCGCGTTTGCCGATCGCATTCGAACGTGCACCCTCGCTTCGTCACTTCCGCAACACGCGCCAGCCATTCGCCGTCGCGGCCGTTGAAGAGGGAAACACGATCCCCTGCCCTCGCGCGCATCACATGCAGCAGGTAATGCTCCTGCGCTTCGGTTGCTTCGACGCGCGCGCCCGCGTCCAGCGCCGCCTCGACATAGAGCCGCACCTTGCCGCCCGTTTCCGCGAGATGTGCGTTCATACCCTTTGGCCAATCCAGTACCGGCGTGAGAGAGTGAGACATGGCGGAAGAAACGCAAGCAATCCCCGCCGACGCGGCCGGTCGCACCTGGGTAGAAGGTGCGCCGTCTGTCTGGCAGCCGTATTTGCGGCTGGCGCGACTCGACCGGCCCATTGGAACGTGGCTGCTCTATTGGCCGTGCGTGTTTGGGCTGTCGCTGGGCGCAGCCCAACACCATCGCGGATACCTTCATGTTGCGACAGACTGGGCGCTGCTGGTTCTGTTCGGGATCGGCGCCATTGTCATGCGGGGCGCCGGCTGCACCTACAATGACATCATGGACCGCGACATCGACGCCAGGGTGGCGCGCACGCGCGGCCGGCCGATTCCGTCTGGCGCGGTGTCGGTCAGACAGGCCTGGGTGTTCGCCGCAGCGCAGTGTGCCGTTGGCTTCGTCATTCTGCTTTGCCTTAACCGGTTCGCAGTTCTGATCGGCGCGGCATCGCTGGTTCTGATCGCGATCTATCCCTTCATGAAGCGGCTCACGTGGTGGCCCCAGGCGTGGCTGGGCCTTACCTTCAACTGGGGCGCCCTGCTCGGCTTCGCCGCGCAGGCCGGGCGGATCACCGCCGCCGACCTGGTGCTGTACGCCGGCTGCTTCTTCTGGACACTCGGTTACGACACGATCTACGCGTTGCAGGACGCGGAAGACGACGCTTTGGCCGGCGTGAAATCGACCGCGCGGCTGTTCGGCACCCACGCCCGCACTTGGATCTTTCTGTTCTACCTGATGGCCTATGCGCTGATCGCTGCCGCGGCCGTGTTCGGCCTCCGCACGCCATTCGCTGCGTTCCTGCTCCTTCCCGCCCTTGCCCATTTCATCTGGCAGGTCCGCCGCCTCGATATCGAATCACCCGAGACTGCCCTGCAACTGTTCCGCGCCAACCGCGACGCTGGCGCCCTGATTGCGCTGGCGGTGGCGATCGCCAGCTGGATTCCCCAAGCGGGCGCGACCGGCGTATAATCGTGCCGTGAACGTTGAGCGCTTCGACCCGACGAAGGTGTTTACGCCGCAAGAGATGGCGGCCGTGCGCACGCGCTCCGATCTCAAAGGCCTGCTGTGCGCGGCGCATGCCTGGGCGGTGATCGGTGCCGCGATGGCGCTTTACGCGCTGTGGCCGAATCCGCTGACGTTCGTGCTGGCCGTGCTGGTGATCGGGAGCCGCCAGCTGGGGCTCGCCATCCTGATGCACGATGGCGCACACGGCGTGTTGATGCGCACAAAACGGTGGAACGATCCTGTGAGCCAGTGGCTGTGCGCCTATCCGGTGTTCACCGACACGATCCCGTATCGCCACTATCACCTGAAGCATCATCGCTCGACACAGCAGCCGGACGATCCCGACCTCGGGCTCTCGGCACCCTTCCCGATTACGCGCGCGAGCTTTCGGCGCAAGATGATCCGCGACATCACCGGGCAGACTGGATTCAAGCAGCGGCGCGCGCAGATTCGCGCGGCACTCGGCAAACCGAGCGAGCCGTTCCCCGTGCGCTTCGCCACCTTTCGCCACAAACTCGGCGGGCCCCTGATCGCCAATGCGGTATTGCTCGCGCTGCTCACCGTCTTCGGCAAGCCCCACTATTACCTGATGTTCTGGCTCCTGCCGCTGCTCACCTGGCAGCAGGTGATCACCCGCATCCGCAACATCGCCGAGCACGCCGTGGTGCCGGACAATGACGACGTGCTGCGCAATGCGCGGACGACGTATGCCTCGTTCCTGGAGCGCGCATTCATCGCGCCGTATTGGGTGAATTATCACGTCGATCATCACATGCTGATGCACGTTCCATGCTTCAATCTCCCGGCGCTGCATGCGCTGTTGCTGGCCAAAGGGTATGGTCCGCGGATGGAGACTCAGCCGAACTATCCGACCATGCTGCGCCTCGCGGTTTCCAAGCCTGAGCCGCTTCCACAGCCCGCGTGAACCTTCCGCACGATCCGGCACAGTTCATCCGGGAAAACACAGCGCTGATCGCGCCGCCACTGGTGCCCGAAATCCGGCTGCATCTGGCAACCGAAGTGGTGCCGCTGTGGCGCAAAACGGAAGAGGAGTTGGAAGCCGAAGGCATTCCCCCGCCCTATTGGGCCTTTGCGTGGGCCGGCGGACAGGCGCTCGCACGCTATGTTTTGGATCATCCGCGGGAAGTTGCCGGCCGCTCGATACTCGATTTCGGCTCCGGCTCCGGGCTTGTGGCGATCGCGGCGGCCAAAGCAGGCGCGGCGGGCGTGCTCGCGTGCGACATCGATTCCTTCGCGCTTGCCGCCATCGAACTCAATGCGGCCGCCAACGGTGTTTCGATCACGAGCACCATGAACGACGTGATCGGTTCGCAAGATTCTTGGGACGTCATCCTCCTCGGCGACATGTGTTACGAGCGGCCGCTGGCGGAGCACCTGCTCATCTGGCTCGGAGAGCAAGCCCGCGGAGGCACTCGGGTATTGCTGGGCGATCCTGGTCGCTCCTATTTCCCGAAGATCGGCGTACAAAAGCTCGCAACGTATCGCGTACAGACGACCCGGGAACTCGAAGACCAGGAAATTCGCGAGACCGGCGTGTACGCGCTTGCGCCCTAAACCGCTGTTGGCGTTTGCCGATGGCCGTGCAAAGCTGGCGCCTCGCGAATCCGACGCGAAAACAAGGTGTAAGGGGGCGACATGGCCGGGCCGCATATGGATCAGACGGGCGTGCTGGAAGGACCGGAGGGGCCGGAACCGGAGAATGAGCTGAAGCGGGCGCTGGGGCCGCTCCATCTGATCGCTTTGGGCATTGGCGCCATTATCGGCGCCGGTATTTTCGTCATCACTGGTCACGCGGCAGCGAGCTACGCCGGCCCGGGGGTCGTCATTTCCTTTGCCATCGCCGGCACGGGCTGCCTGTTCGCCGGCCTCTGTTACGCCGAATACGCCGCCATGATCCCGGTGGCCGGAAGCGCCTACACCTATACCTTTGCCACGCTCGGTCGCTTTATGGCCTGGTTCATCGGCTGGAATCTGGTGCTGGAATATCTCGCCGCTGCGTCCACGGTTGCGGTGGGATGGGCCGGTTATTTCAACGACCTGATGCGCTATCTCGGCGTCACCATTCCGGCGAAGTTCGCTTCGGCGCCGCTGTGCGTCGCCACCGATGTGCACTGCCCCATCTACAATGCGCACGCGACTGGGATCGACGCTATTCATCATCTCGGCACCACGGGGACCTTTTTCAATTTGCCGGCGGTCGCGCTGATTGCGCTGGTGACGATGGTGCTGATCGTCGGCGTGCACCTGTCGGCGAACTTCAACAATGCCATGGTGGCCATCAAGCTCTGCATCGTCGTGCTGGTGATCGCGGCGGGCCTGCCGCATGTCGTTGCGGCCAACCAGACTCCCTTCATTCCGGCCAACACCGGCACCTGGGGCAATTTCGGCTGGAGCGGCGTGCTTCGCGCCACCGGCGTTATCTTCTTCGCCTATATCGGTTTCGATGCAGTCAGCGTGGCCGCACAGGAGGCGCGACGTCCGCAGCGGGACGTGCCCATCGGTATCCTGGGATCGTTGCTGATCTGCACCGTGCTCTACATGCTGATGTCGTATGTGCTGACGGGGCTTGCGTCCTACACCACGCTGAATGTCGCCCATCCTGTCTCCATGGCGACCAGCTCGATTCCAGAAACCCGCTGGCTGTCGCCGTTCGTCAATGTGGGTGCGGTGGTCGGGCTGGCCTCGGTGGTGCTGGTGCTCATCCTGGGCCAATCGCGAATCTTCTACGCCATGGGCAAGGACGGCATGATTCCCGGACTGTTCTGCAGCGTGCATCCGCGCTTCCGCACGCCGTGGAAAGGCACCGTGATCACCGGCGTCTTTGCGGCAATTCTCGCCGGTGCTCTGCCGCTCGATATTCTTGGCGAGCTGGTCTCCATCGGCACGCTGCTCGCGTTCGTCATCGTCTGCTTCGGCGTGATGGTGCTGCGCATCCGGCGTCCGCGCGCGATCCGCCCGTTCCGCACCCCGATCGTATGGGTCGTGGCGCCGCTCGGCATCATCATGTGCGGCGCAATGATGTCCTGGCTGCCGGCCGATACCTGGCTGCGGCTTTTGGCGTGGACCGTCATCGGCATCATCATCTTCGCCGTGTACGGGATGCATCACGCCAAGGCGCCGCGCTGGGCGATCCTCGACGCCCCCGCAGCGGCCGAATAGGGACGCGAAAGGATGGCGCAAGCGGACCTTACGGAATTTATCCAACCGAGTGCCGTCATTGCCGAGGAGCATCAGCTTCGGCGCGCGCTGGGGCCGGTCAATCTCATCCTGATTGGCATTGGCGCTATCATCGGCGCCGGCATCTTCGTTTACACGGGCACGGCAGCGGCGCAGCACGCCGGCCCCGCCGTCATCCTCTCCTTTGTGATCGCCGGATTTGGCTGCCTGTTCGCCGGCCTCTGCTATGCCGAATTCGCCTCCATGATACCGGAATCCGGCAGCGCCTATACTTACGCCTACGCCACGATGGGACGCTTCATGGCCTGGTTCATCGGCTGGAACATGGTGCTGGAGTATCTGGTCTCCGCCGCGGGCGTCAGCTCCGGATGGTCTGGTTATTTCGGAAGCCTGCTCGGGGATTTCGGCATCCACCTGCCGGCCGCGTTCATGGGTCCGCCAATTGCCGGCAACGGCTTGGGAAACATGCATTTGACGGGAGCCATCATCAACGTTCCCGCGGTCGCGCTGATCGTGCTGCTCACGACGTTCCTTGTCGTCGGCGTGAAGGAGACCGCGCGCTTCAATGGAATTATGGTGATGCTGAAAGTCGCCATCGTAGTCGCGGTAATCGTATTCGGCCTTTCTTACGTGCGCATGGAACATCTCACGCCTTTCATTCCGCCCAATGAGGGGCATTTCGGGAAATTCGGCTTCAGCGGAATCCTTGCGGCCTCGGGCGTGGCGTTCTTCGCCTATCTCGGGTTCGAGGCGGTGTCGGTGGCAGCGCAGGAAGCGCGCGATCCGCGCCGGGATATTCCCATCGGCATCCTTGGTTCGCTCGGCATCTGCACGGTGCTCTACATGCTGATGGCGGTCGTAATGACCGGCATCACCGACTGGCGCACGCTCGACGTGCCGAGCCCCGTCTCGTTTGCGGTCTCGAAAATCGACGGCCTGAAATGGCTCGTGACGCCCATCAACATTGGCGCGGTGGTGGGCCTTGCCTCGGTGGTGTTCGTGTCGCTGTACGGGCAATCGCGCGTGTTCTTCTCCATGGCGCGCGACGGCTTCCTGTGGCCTCAATTCGCGTCCGTCCACAAGCAGTTCCACACGCCCGCTTACGGGACGATTGTCGTCGGCACCTTTGCGGCCCTGCTGGCGGCGCTGTTTCCTTTCGACGTGCTCGCCGATCTGGTGTCCATCGGCACGCTCGCGGCCTTTATCGCCGTGTGCGCCGGCATTCTCATCCTGCGGGTGACCACGCCGAAAGCGCGGCGGCAGTTCCGCACGCCTTACGTGTGGTTCACGGCGCCGGCTGGCATCTTTGTCTGCGGGGTGATGATGATAAGCCTTGGCTGGGCGACCTGGATCCGCCTCGTGATCTGGACGGCTATCGGGCTTGCGATTTATTTCGCCTACGGCATCAAGCACGCCGCACCATCGAAGTGGAAAGTGGCGAACGAAGCCTGATAGTTTCACCGCATGAGCTATCGGTCCTTGCGAGACTTTATCGCGAAGCTTGACCGCGCGGGCGAGTTCGCGCGGGTGCGTGAGCCGGTGTCGACCGTGCTGGAGATGACGGAAATCCAGACGCGGCTGATTGCCGAAGGCGGGCCGGCCGTCACTTTCGAAAAACCGCTGAGGGCGGACGGCAGCGCCAGCGATATTCCTGTGCTGGTGAACCTGTTCGGCACGGTGAAGCGCGTGGCGATGGGCGTGACGCTCGGCGGCATAGAGCGCAGCAATGCGCAGTCATTGCGCGAAGTGGGCGAATTGCTTGCCACCTTGCGCCAGCCTGAGCCGCCGCGCTCGCTGGGCGAAGCGATGGAGCTGCTGCCGCTGGTGAAATCCGCGATGAGCATGCGGCCCAAGTCGGTGGGCAAGCCCGCTTGCCAGGAGATCGTGTTGCGCGGCGATGAGATCGACTTAAGCAAACTGCCGATCCAGACCTGCTGGCCGGGCGAACCAGCGCCACTCATCACCTGGCCGTTGGTCGTCACGAAGGGACCCGGCGAAGCGCGCGAGGACAACTACAACCTCGGCATCTACCGCATGCAGGTGCTGAACCGGAACCGGACCATCATGCGGTGGCTGAAGCACCGCGGGGGCGCACAACACCACGCGCGCTGGGGAAAGCAGAACACCGCGCCCTTGCCCGCTGCGGCCGTGATCGGCGCCGACCCCGGCACCATTCTCGCGGCCGTCACGCCCGTGCCAGACACGCTGTCCGAATACCAGTTCGCGGGGCTGTTGCGCGGGCAGCGGGTCGAATTGGCCGATTGCGTGTCGCAGCCGCTGAGGGTTCCGGCGGAAGCGGAGATCGTGCTGGAAGGCGAAGTGTCGCTCACCGACCGCCGCGACGAAGGTCCGTACGGCGATCACACCGGCTACTACAATGCGGTCGAGCAGTTCCCGGTGTTCACTGTCACCGCGATCACCATGCGGCGCGATCCGATCTATCTCTCCACGTACACCGGACGGCCACCGGACGAACCGTCCGTGCTCGGCGAAGCGCTGAACGAAATTTTCATTCCCCTGCTCAAGCAGCAGTTTCCGGAGATCGTCGATTTCTGGCTGCCGCCGGAAGGGTGCTCTTACCGGATCGCTGTGGTGTCAATGAAAAAAGCCTATCCCGGTCACGCCAAACGGGTGATGATGGCGGTGTGGTCGTACCTCCGCCAATTCATGTACACCAAATGGGTGATCGTGGTGGACGACGACATTGATGCGCGCAACTGGAAGGACGTGATGTGGGCCATCGCGACGCGCATGGACCCGGCGCGCGACATCACCATGGTGGAGAACACGCCGATCGACTATCTCGATTTCGCCTCGGCCGAGAGCGGCTTGGGTTCAAAGATCGGGCTCGATGCGACCAACAAATGGCCGCCGGAAACGCGGCGCGAGTGGGGCCGCCTCATCCGCATGGATGACGATGTCGTCCGCACCGTCACCGAAAAGTGGCCCCGCCTCGGCCTCCCCGGCTCCGGTAAGCCGGTGTGGACGTAAATCGTGGCCGCTGCCCCAGCCGCACAGTCAGCTCGCGATTGTGTTGCGCAAGTGCGGCGGATTCCGTAAGAACCCCGCCGGGCGCGTTCGGGACTGGGGGTTGTGCATGCGTATTCTTTCTTTTGTTGTCTTTTACTTTGTACTGATGGGATCGGCTCCTTGGGCGAAGGCAGACGAGAGCTGCCCGCCGCTTGGGATTGTCGCCAGCGTTGACATGGGTGCAGACGAAGGCAGCCGCCCCTTTGTGCCGGTGAAAATCGGGGACACGCCGAAATACATGCTGGTGGACACTGGCGCGTTCTTCACTGGGGTCACTCAGGCGGCGGCCGACGAGCTGAAGCTTCCTACCCGGACCACGCGAATGAAGTTCATCGGCCTCTCAGGCGCGAGCACTGACGGCGTGGCTCATACATCGTTGACGCTCGGCAACCTGCACGCCGACGGGATGGATTTTATCATCGTGCCGGGCTGGCATGGCGGCGCGAATGAAGGTGGGGCTGACGTGGCAGGAGTCATCGGCGCAAACCTGCTGCGGAGCTACGACGCCGATTTCGATTTCGGCGGAAGGAAGGTCAACCTGCTGTCGCAAAAGCACTGCGATGGCAAGGTAGTTTACTGGCCCAACGACGGCGTGGCCGTGGTGCCGATGCAGCTCAATCCCGATGGCCACATTATTGTGATGGTTCAGCTCGACGGCCAGAGGCTACCGGCGCTCCTCGACACCGGCGCGACAACCTCAGTGCTCAACATGGAAACGGCGGAAGCAACGTTTGGACTTGAGCCGGGCAGCAAGGATGCACCGGCGGCCGGGCATCACCTGAACGATAGCGAAGTCCAGCTCTATTCGCATCGCTTCAAGTCACTATCGCTCGAAGGCGTCACGATTTCGAATCCCGAACTGACGATCATGCCTGATCTGCTGCGAACCAAAATGCCCAATCCGCGAGATGGGATGGAGCATGATACGAGGATTGCCAGCCCGCGTTACGAAACCGGGATGAGCGATATCATTCTCGGCACTGACATCCTCCGCCATCTGCACCTCTACATAGCCTATAAGGAACAGAAGCTTTACATTTCTGCTGCACAGGGGCCGAAAGAAGCCGCCACGGCTTTGCGGGCGCCAGCGGACGGCGGAATGCTGAATCAGGCGGCAATCCCGCCTGCGGTGAAGTAACCGTATAATGATGCTTAATTCGCCTGTTGATAACCGTGGCGAAGTCGTGATGGACTTGGCGGGTGTGAGATAAGGGGCAGACCATGGTTCGAGTCTGGGGGAGTATTGCAGCTTGTGCGCTGTTCTTATCGACGCAATCGGCGTTCACCAATTCCACCGCTGCGGAACAATGCACGCTCAGGCTTATGGCGACCTTGCCGATGACGGAGGTCGGCGATGGTTTCGAGGTTCCGGTTTCAATCAACGGTGAAACTCACCAATTCCTCGTCGACACAGGCGGCATCTACAGCTCTTTGGCTGAAAGCATTGTTCAGCGGCAGAAGCTAAACGAAGTATCTATTTCAGGGACGGACATCTTCAACACGAAAGGGGAGAAATACAAAAAGGGCGTCAGCATCGACTCGCTCAAGGTTGGTAACAATGAAGCGAAACATTTCCATATGCTCGCGCGCGAGACTTTCGAACCAGATGAAGACGGGATCATAGCGCCCGATCTTTTACAGCTCTTCGACGTGGAACTGGATTTCGCTGCTCACAGGATGAATCTGTTCTCGCCGGATCACTGCCCCGGAAAAGTGGTGTATTGGGCGAAGGAGCATGCGGCCATCCCGTTCAAGATGCCGGACGGCTATCACATCGTCGTGCCGGTCGCGCTCGATGGCCGCACCCTGATGGCATATTTCGATACCGGAGCGCCGAGCACCCTTCTGAGTCAGCACATCGCCGAAGCAATATTTAACGCGGGCCCGGATGCTTCCGGCACTGAGAAGCGCCCGGGCGCACAGCCGCAAGACCTGATCCAATACCAGCACCGTTTCAAATCGCTGGCGTTCGGCGGAGTCAGTGTTACCAATCCATTGATCTACTTGCTGCCCGACGAGGCCGAGAAGGCTATTCGAAGGAACTACGATGATCCGAAGTCCATGGACGACCCCGTGTACGGGCTGCAACTCCGTCTGCCGCGGCTGACGATTGGAGAAAACGTGATCAAGCGACTGCACGTCTATATCGCCTATAAGGAGAAAGTGATGTACGTCACCGCCGCGGACGCGCGCTAGAAGCCGCGATCGACAATCCTGCTTGTGGCTAGCAGCCTCCGGCCGGCTTGACCCGGACTGGCCTTTGCCCTTCACATGCGGCCCTCATCTTGAGGGGATATAGATGTCGTCGCTGATTTTCGAATCGTCTTATTATGCCTTCGGCTTCTACGCGGCGCTGAACGCGCTGATCATGCTGATTCTTGGCATGCTGGTCACCCGCGCGCGGGTAAAGACCCAGACCGACATTGGCGATGCCGGCAAGCCCGAGATGGCGGGGCCGCTCCGGGCGCATGCCAACAACACCGAATATGTGCCCATGGCGCTTCTGCTGATGTGGGCGCTCACGCTACCGACGTTCGGTGCTCCGATCTGGGTGATCCACGGCATCGGCGCACCGCTGACCATCGGACGTATTCTTCACGCCATCGGCCTGTCGCGCTCGACCGGACCTTCCGTTCTGCGTTTCATCGGAATGGTTCTGACCTGGATTGCCTATGTCGTCGGCATCGTGGCGCTGTTCTGGCTTGTCTTCACCTCCGGAACCGCCACATCCTGAACCGTGAAGAAACCCGATCCACAGGCAATCCTCGAGCAGATCATTCAGGCGGCGCGCCGGGCGGGTGCGGACGCGGCCGACGCGCTCGTGGTGGAAAGCGTGTCGGCGAGCGTGTCGTACCGGCTGGGCAAGCTGGAGGATGTCGAGCGGGCGGAATCGTCCGATCTTGGCCTGCGGGTGTTCGTGGGCCAGCAGGTGGCGTTCGTGTCGTCGACCGACCTGTCGCCGCGGGCGCTGGCTGAACTGCCGGAGCGCGCCGTAGGAATGGCGCGGCTGGCGCCGGAGGACCGGTTCGCCTGCCTAGCGCCGCGCGAGCTGTTGGCCAAGGTCTTTCCCCTACTCGACATCCACGATGACGCCGAACCTGCCGCGGATGTTCTGGTTGAACGGGCCTGCGCGGTGGAAGGCACCGCCATGGCCGTGCCCGGTATCACCAACTCGGAAGGCGGCGGCGCAAGCTTCAGCCGCAGCGCAGTTGGGCTGGCAACCAGCGAAGGCTTCTACGGCCGGTATGCCGGTACCCACCACAGCATCGGCGTCGCCGTGCTGGCGGGCGAAGGCACGGCAATGGAGCGCGACTACGAATCCGCCAGCGCCCGGCGCGACGCCGATCTGGAGTCGCCCGAGTCGGTCGGGCGCCGCGCCGCAGAGCGCACCGTGGCGCGGCTCAATCCGCGGAAGGTGAAATCGCAAGCGGTTCCGGTGGTGTACGAGCCGCGCGTCGCCTCCGGACTGCTCGGCCACTTTGCCGGCGCGATTTCCGGTGCGGCGGTGGCGCGCGGGGTCAGTTTTCTCAAGGATCGCATGGGCGCTGAAGTGTTCTCGCCCGCCATCAATATCGTCGACGATCCACATCGACTTCGCGGCCTGCGCTCGAAGCCATTCGATGGCGAAGGTGTGCGCAACAACCGAAAGGCGCTGGTCCAAAACGGGGTATTGCAGACGTGGCTGCTCGATTGCGCCAGCGCCCGGCAACTCGGTCTCACCACCACCGGCCATGCGGCTCGCGGTACCGGCGGCCCACCCTCGCCCGCCGCGACAAACCTGTACATGGAGCCGGGAACGCAATCGCGCGACGAGCTCATTTCCGATATCCGCGAAGGCTTCTACGTCACCGAACTGATCGGCATGGGCGTCAACGGCGTGACGGGCGATTACAGCCGCGGTGCGGCAGGGTTCTGGATCGAGAACGGCAAGATCGCTTATCCGGTCTCCGGCGTCACCATCGCCAGCAATCTGAAAGAGATGTTCCGCAACCTCTCGCCCGCCGACGATCTCGAATTCCGCTACGGCATTAACGCCCCGACTTTGCGGGTGGAAGGAATGACCATTGCCGGCTCCTGAGGCCGATCTTGCACTGATGGAAGAAGCGGTTCGGGACGCAGGCGCGATCGCGCGAAAATTCTATCGCGGCTCCTATCGCAAATGGAGCAAGGACAAAGGGCAGCCGGTCACCGAATGCGATCTGGCGATTGACGCGTTTCTCGCGCAGCGGTTGATGAGCGCGCGCCGGGAATACGGCTGGCTATCCGAAGAGACCGAAGACGCTCCGCAAAGGCTGCAGGCGCCACTCGTGTTCGTGGTCGACCCTATCGACGGGACGGTGGCGTTTCTGAAAGGCCGGCCCTATTTTACCATCTGCGCCGCGACGGTTCGGGACGGCAGACCGCTAGCTGGCGCGGTCTACAATCCGATTACCGGCGAATGCTTTACCGCCGTTGCCAGTCAAGGCGCCAGGCTGAACGGCAAGTCCATTCATGTCACGCAACGGGAGCAGATCGAGGGCTGCCGCATGCTGGGACCGAAAGCCACCTTCGAGCACCCGGACTGGAGCATTGCGCCCAAGCTCGCCTGGCCGCCGATGCATATCGAGACACGCAGCTCGGTCGCCTACCGGTTGGCGCTGGTTGCCTGCGGAGCGTTCGACGCAACAGTGGCGCTCTCGGCCAAGCACGATTGGGACCTTGCGGCCGCGGATGTGATCGTGCAGGAAGCCGGCGGCCGCCTCACCGCGCATACCGGGGCCACATTGCACTACAACGGCAGGGACCCGGTGCAACCTTCCGTGGTGGCGGCGGGACCGGTGTTGCATGCACAGATCATCGAGCGGGTTCAGGACTTGAAATTGCCGGCACCCTAGGCATGGCTCAACCGCATCCCAAGCAACTCCTGCATCTGGTTTTCGGCGGCGAGCTCACCTCCCCCGAGCGCATGGAGTTCAAGGAGTTGTCGAAGCTTCATGTCGTCGGCATCTATCCCAACTATAAATCGGCGCTGGAGGCGTGGCGCGCCGCTGCCCAGGCAACGGTCGACAATGCCCATATGCGTTATTTCGTCGTCCACCTGCATCGGCTCCTGGATCCTGAAAAGGACGGGAACGCTTAGCCGCGCTCGCGCAGGTCTCGCGTCCGGGCGCCTCGGCATGGTAGGACCGGCGCACGACCGATGACTGTTCACCCGCACCACCTCGCCGCCCATTCGATGCGCCGGACGCACGCGCAAAGCCATGCCCCGCAGGCGCCGATGGGCGACTTCAAGATCATCCATCGCCTGTTGCGCGATTATATGAGCCGCCAGTGGGGCAAGATGGCTTTCGCCGTCCTTTGCATGCTCACCACTGCCAGCACGACTGGGGCGCTTGCCTGGCTGCTCGATCCGGCGGTCAAGAAGATCTTTCTCGAGAAGAACACCGAAATGCTGCTGCTCATCCCGGTGGCACTGGTCGGCGTCGTGATTCTGCGGGCCCTCTCGACGTTCGGCGAGCAGGCGACGATCAATTCTGTGGGCGAGCGGATCGTGGCCGCGGTGCAGCGCGACATGTTCAAGAGTCAGATCCAGCTCGATCTCACCTCGCTCAATGCAGAACATTCCGGCGAGACGGTTTCAAAATTTCTCTATGACGCGACGTTGCTGCGCGGCTCGATCACGCGCGGCGTGGCCGGATTGGGAAAGGAGGTCGTCACGCTCGCAGCGCTCGCAGCCGTGATGATCTATCAGGACTGGGAACTGGCGATCATTTCCGTGGTGGTCCTGCCGCTGGTCGCGGGCGTCACCCGGATCATCAGCAAGTCGCTGCGAAAGGCCTCAGTGCGCGGCATGCAGGAGACGGGCGTCCTCTCGCGCGCTCTGGGCGAAGCGCTCGCCGGACGGCGCATCATCAAGGCATACAACCTCGAAGCCCATATCGTGGAGCTGGCCGAACAGCAGATCGGCAGACGGCTGAGGTATCTTTTGCGGGCCGTTCGCGCGCGATCGGCCGCCGTTCCCGCCACCGATATGATTGGTGGTCTCGCGGGCGCGGCCACCATATTCTTCGCCGGATACCAGGGCCTGCACGGAGAACTCGCAATCAATCAGTTCCTGTCCTTTGTCGCGGCCATGCTCTTGGCCCAGCAGCCGGTGCGCAATCTGACGCAGCTCTGGACGATTTCGACCGAAGGCTTGTCTGCGGCCAATCGGATCTTCGCCCTGATCGACTCCCGCCCTGAAATCAGGGATGCGCCCACGGCCCGCTCGCTGAATATCGCGGCGGCCCCCGCCGGCGGCACCGTCCGGTTCGAGAACGTGCATTTCGCGTATCAGACCGGAGCGCCGGCATTGGATGGAGTTACGCTCGATGTTCCCGCAGGAAAGAAGGTGGCGCTGGTCGGCCCCTCCGGCGCCGGAAAGACGACGGTCTTCAATCTTCTCTTGCGGTTCTACGAAGCGGACTCCGGACTCATCATGATCGATGGCCAGAACATCCGGGACGTCACGCTCAAGTCGCTGCGCGACAACATCGCCCTCGTCACGCAGGAGCCAATCGTTTTCGACGAGACGATCGGGCGGAACATTTCGCTTGGCCGACCGGATGCGAGCCACGCGGAAATTGTTGCCGCGGCCAAAGCCGCGGCCGCAGATGGCTTTATCACCGCAATCGAGGATGGCTACGAGGCGTGGGTCGGCGAAGGCGGTCTGAAGCTCTCCGGAGGGCAACGCCAGCGCATCGCCATTGCCCGCGCAATGCTTCGCAATGCGCCGATCCTGCTCCTCGACGAGGCGACATCTTCGCTCGATACCGAAAGCGAGCGGCAAGTGCAGCAGGCCCTTACTACGCTGATGGAGGGCCGCACCACCATCGTCATCGCCCATCGGCTCTCCACCGTGCGGGATGCCGACATGATCTACGTGTTGGACCGGGGCCGGGTGGTCGAACACGGCAACCACGCCGCGCTGATTGCGCAAAACGGCCTTTACGCAAGGCTCTACCAGCATAATCTTGACGACCAGGCCGGAACCGTTTGAGCATGCCGGCCTCGCCGCTTTCCCTCCTGGCTTATCGCTATGCCACGGTGGCGCTAACGCCGTTGATCCCGCTTGCGCTGCACCGGCGAGCCCGGCGCGGCAAGGAGGATGCGTCCCGTTTGCGCGAGCGATTGGGTCACGCCAGCCGACCGAGGCCGCAGGGTCAGCTCGTATGGATTCATGGTGCGAGCGTTGGCGAGTGCCTTGCCGTTCTACCGCTGATAGGTGAGCTGCTGAAGGTTCCGGACCGACAGGTCCTCGTTACCAGCGGTACCGTCACTTCGGCGAAACTCATGGCAGAGCGCTTGCCGGCAAACACGCTTCATCAATACGCTCCCGTGGATACACCATCCGCGATCGGCCGCTTCCTCGACTACTGGCGGCCCGACGCCGGCTTGTTCGTCGATTCGGAAATCTGGCCGAACATCGTCTCCGGCGCCCACGCGCGTGGAATTCCCGTGGCCCTGGTGAACGGACGCATGTCGGCGCGATCTTTTGCCGGGTGGCGGCGGCTGCGCAGAATGGCCGCAGCGCTACTTGGCAATTACGATCTGTGTCTGGCCCAGGACGCGGCCACGGCGGCGCGGCTGACGGCGCTCGGGGCCGCGCAGGTGACGGTGGCAGGCAATCTGAAGGCCGACGCGCCGCCGCTTCCCGCCGATCCGCAGAAACTGCAGGATCTCAGGCAGTCCATCGGTGCACGGCCCGTGCTGCTCGCTGTCAGCACCCATCCAGGCGAAGACGAAATCGTATTGGCCGCCCGCGACGAGCTGCTGCACACTTACCCCGACATTCTCACGATTATTGCACCACGCCATCCCGAACGTGGCGGCGATATTGCTGCACTCTGCGGCACCCGCCCCCCACTACGCCGCTCGGCGGGCCGCTTGCCAACGGCTGAGACCGCCGTGTTCGTGGCCGACACCTTGGGTGAGCTGGGTTTATTCTATAGAATAGCGAGCTTCGCGTTCATCGGCGGCAGTCTGGTGCGGCATGGTGGGCAAAACCCTCTGGAGGCGGCGCGGCTGCATTGTGCGGTTCTCGCCGGGCCGCACACGGAAAACTTCACCCCGGCTTATGACGCGATCTTCGCTTACCAAAGGGCCGGACGCGTGTTCTCGTCCTCGGACCTAGCCGCCCTTGCGATTCGTCTGATCGAAGCTCCGGCGGATCCCCGAGCGATGGGCGCCGCCGCCGCAAAAGCCGCCGAGTCGCTGGGCGGCGCGGTGGAACGGACGCGGCTTGCCATTGAAGCGCTGCTCGCCGATGCGTGCGCCTGAGTTCTGGACTGGCAACGGTCTTGGCGCGCAGCTCGCGCGTGCCGCGCTTGCGCCGTTGGGTTGGGGCTATGGCGCGACAGTCGTCTGGAAGACCGCCCGTGCAGACCCCTATCGTTCCAAGGCAAAGGTGATTTGCGTCGGCAATCTCACGGTCGGGGGAAGCGGCAAGACGCCGGTCGCCATCGCCCTTGCGCGCGTGCTGACCGAGCGGCGGCAGAAGCCCGTCATTCTGACACGCGGCTATGGCGGGCGAATCCGCGGGCCGGCGATCGTGCATCCGCAGTCTGATTCGGCTTTAGACGTGGGAGACGAAGCGCTGGTGCTTGCGTCAGCCGCGCCGGTCATTGTCGCGCGCGATCGTGCCGCCGGTGCAAAACTCGCCGAAAGCCTCGGCGCGGACGTTATCGTGATGGACGACGGGCACCAGAACTTCTCGCTCGCCAAAGACCTCTCGCTGGTGATCGTCGATTCGGAAACCGGCTTTGGAAACGGCCATATGCTGCCGGCCGGTCCGTTGCGTGAGCCGGTCGGCCGGGGCCTCACGCGAGCAGACGCCATCGTGACGGTCGGCAGCGGCCAACCGGCCCTTCCGCATGTGGAAAAGCCGGTGCTTAGAGCCCATATCGTTCCCGTCGACGTGTTGAGGCTTGAAGACCGCCCGGTGGTCGCGTTCGCCGGCATCGAGCGGCCGGAGAAATTCTTCGCCACCCTGCGGAAGCTGGGCGCCGAAATCGCCGACGCGCAGGCATTTCCGGACCATCACGTTTACTCGCATGGAGAACTGGAGCAGTTGCGCAATATGGCGCGCATCATCCGCGCGGTCCTGGTGACGACGGAAAAGGACTTTGTCCGCCTCACCCTGGCGCAGCGGCAGAACATCCGCTACCTTCCCGTTCGCGCCGCCTTCGAGGATCCAGCGGCCCTTGCGGCTCTGCTTGACAGAGTGGCGCCGCGGGCGCCCGTTTCCGCGTGATCTCGCGCTGATTTCCGTCCATGTCGCTGACCCTCAAGCTCCGCTACCAGCTCGAAGCAGCCGTGTTCTTTACGCTGATCGGGTTCTTTCGCCTGCTTGGAGTGGACAGGGCTTCGGCTGTCGGAGGCTTTTTCGGACGGCAAGTTCTTTATCGCACGTCCATCAGCAATCGCGCTCGGATAAACCTGCGTTCCGCCTACCCGGGCAAGAGCCCGGACGAAATAGAGGCGATCGTCATCGAGATGTGGGACAATCTCGGCCGGACGGTGGCGGAATACGCGCATCTCGACAAGTTCTCCTACAAAGGTGCCGATCCGCGGATCGAAATTGCCAACATGGAGCTCGGTGTTCGCGTCATTGAGCAAGGTAAGAGCATCCTTTTCGTATCGGGGCATTTCGGAAATTGGGAGGTCATGCCGATCGTGGCGACGCAGTACGGCGTGGATGGGGGACTCGTATACCGGCCGGTGAACAATCCTTACATCGACCGCTGGATCGTGCGGCAGCGCGCCAGGTATGGCCCGAAAGATCAGATCACAAAAGGCGCCCAAGGCACCAAGCGAATCTTCACGCTGCTCCGCGCGGCGAAGGCGATTTTTCTACTCGTCGATCAGAAGACGAGCGAAGGAGTACCGGCGCAGTTCTTCGGGCGCACGGCGATGACCACCCCTGCACCCGCCGCCCTGGCGCTGAAACTCGGTTCCGTCATTCTGCCCGTTTCCAACGAGCGGCTGGAAGGCGCTCGCTTTCGCATGACGGTGCACGAACCCATCGCATTCGAGCCGTCGGGGGACCACGAACGCGATCTGTTGGCACTGACCACCAGGATCAACGAGACGATCGAGCAATGCGTGCGCTACCGGCCATCGCAATGGCTGTGGATCCACCGCCGCTGGCCGAAGGAAGGCGACAAGCCGCGCAGACGGCGGGGGCGGGAGGCTCAGGCTTTGGCGGGCGCGGGCGTGCGCGTGGACAGCGACGGATCGAGCTTCACCTGAAACCAGTTCATGCCCCAGTGCAGATGCGGGCCGGTGGCGCGGCCTTTCATCCCCACCAGTCCAATGATATCTCCCCGTTTCACGGCCCGGCCGACCGTCACCTTCAGGGCGCTCTGGTGAATGTACAGCGTGAACACGCCGTGACCGTGATCGAGCACGGTTGTGCCGCCGGTCAGATAAAAATCCGGCTCTGCCAGCGCCACGATTCCGTCGGCAGGTGCATGGATCGGCGTGCCGTCGGGTGCGGCGATATCGACGCCGAAATGCGGCGCTTTGGGTTCCCCGTTCAGGATGCGCTTGCTGCCGAACAGTCCGCTGACGATACCAGGCACCGGCCAATCCAACGGCTCGGCGAACGCGGTCCCAGACGTGTCGCGCTTGCGGGCTTCGACAATCAAGGCGTTCTCGCGCGCGATGCGCTTTTCGACATCGGGAGGCGGCGTAACGAATTTCTCCGGCAATCCGGCGATGCGCTGGATCTCGTAAGTCCGCGCAACCGGAACCGCCTGTTGTATTTCGCGGCTCCCGTCGCGGAATAGCGCGACAACGGCGGTTGGAGACTTCTGGTCGTACTCGAATCCAAAAGCGAACGTGCCATTCTCCGCGACTGAGACCGGCGCACCGTTCACCGAGATCCGTGCGCCGGGTTCGGCATGTCCGATCACCAGACTACCCTGTTTGAGCGATCCTGAAAACGAAAGACGCGTTGCCGACGACGCGCCCGCGCAGCCCGGAGCGAAGGCCAGCGCAACCGCACTCAACAAGAACGAACGCCGGACGATCACTTCGGCGTAAATCCCATCTCGCGCAAGCGCTGCAACGCGATGTCCGGCGAGGCGTAGGCCTCCTGCAGGTCGACGCTCCAATAGCGCAATGCTTCCAGCGGAATCCGAATGCCGGTCGCCGCGCACAACACGAAAGAGCCGGGCCGCACGACCCGGTACTCGCCGTCGAGGTATTCGAGGTCGGCCAACCCGTCGGGGCGGAAATCACGTTCCATCTGGTTCATGCGTAACTCCTGGCCCTGCAAGTCTAACGCGCAAACTCCCCCGGCGAGAGCGGAATTTAGAAGAGGCTGTCTTGTTCCTTCGCAACCTTCTTCGGACGACCTGATCTGTGCAGCGGCTGGCGCGGCGGTCCTATGGCGACAGCGCTGGCGGATTCATCGGCAAACGTAACGATCAATTCTTCGCCTGATCGCACGGCAGCGGCCCGTCGTCGCAGGGAGCCGTCACTGCCGCGCACCAGGGCAAAGCCCCGCTCCAGCACACTGACGTAGCTCACGCTTTCGAGAATCCGGCCAAAGCCATCCAGCTTGGCCTGCCGCTCGGCCATCCGCGTGCGCTCGCGGCGCAGCAGGCGCTGGCCGAGCGCGGCAACGCGTTCACCGCAAACCCCGATCTGGCGCTCCATGGCAATCGGCCGAAGCGATGCCGCGGCCTCGATCCATTTTCGCCGATGGACCTGAAGATTTCTGTGCAGTGCCTGAGGCAGGCGTTCGGAGGCGTAGTCGAAGCGCTGGCGCACCTGGGAGAAAAACTGATCGGATCGCGGCAGCACACGCGCCAGCGCGGCAACCTGGTTGCGCCTTTGCGCGACGCCGCGAAGAAAGTAGTTGGTCACGCGCCGTTCGAAATCCAGCACCTGCGATAGTAGATCGGCGCGAACCGGCACCGCCATTTCGGCCGCCGCAGTCGGGGTCGGCGCGCGCGCGTCGGCCGCGAAGTCGATCAGCGTGGTGTCGGTCTCGTGCCCCACCGCGGAGATCAGGGGAATTTCGCTCTCGGCAGCGGCGCGCACGACGATCTCTTCGTTGAACGCCATCAGATCTTCGATCGAGCCGCCGCCGCGCGCCACGATGAGGAGATTTGGCCGCGGTAGCGGGCCATCGACCGGCAGCGCGTTGAAGCCGCGGATCGCCGCCGCGACTTCGGCAGCGGCGCGCTCACCCTGCACCGACACCGGC